>NZ_NFJG01000008.1:0-61251 GCF_002159755.1 Bacteroides sp. An269 | reverse complement strand
CGCTCCTGTTCTTCGTCAGATAGCCCGCTATCTTCCTCATCACAGAAGCGGAAATGCCTCAAAAACTCATCCCAAATCATCGCACGATAAATTCAAAACAGCTTCTAAGCCTGCTTGGAAAAATATAATCAGAACAATAAACCAAACTATAATTTTAACCAAATTATCGAACAATGAAAAAGTTTTTCTTAAATGCGATGTTGTTTGCCGCATTGGCAAGCAGTGTATCACTGACTTCTTGTAGTGACGATGACGATCCTCAAGGCGGAGACCAAGGCGGAGGTAACGAACCTACAGAAACCGTGGAACTTTCGGGTAATGTGGAAGGAACGATGACCTTGGATGCCAATACGGAATATCTTTTGACTGGTACGCTGACTGTACCCGATGGCGCTGTTCTTGAAATTCCTGCCGGAACTACCATCAAGGCACAACAGGGCTTCGACAAATACATCATTGTGGCACAGGGCGGACGCATCAATGCCAAAGGTACGGCACAGGCTCCCATCGTGTTTACGGTAGACGATGAAAGCAAGGCTGAGCCGGGCTATTGGGGCGGTTTGATTATCAATGGTAAGGCTCCTATTTCAGGTCCTGCAGGAAGTACCGCTACCGGTGCTACCGAGGTGGACAACAACATGGCTTACGGAGGAAGTGATGCTGCCGACAATAGCGGAACATTGCAATACATCGAATTGTGGTACACCGGAGCGCGCTCAAGTGCAGACATCGAGCACAACGGTTTGACCTTAAACGGTGTAGGTAACGGTACTACCATTAACAATGTATATATTGTAGAAGGTGCCGACGATGCTATCGAGTTCTTCGGAGGTACAGTAAATGTAAGCAATTTGCTTGCTGTAAACTGTGATGACGATATGTTCGACTTTACTCAGGGGTATTCCGGTACCTTGTCTAACTGCTACGGCATTTGGGAAGAAGGTTTCACCAGCACCGAAGAAGACCCGCGCGGTGTAGAAGCCGATGGTAACATGGACGGAAATGGTCCTGACCATACACCGCAATCAGACTTCCGTATAGAGAACATGACTATCGCTAATTTCTCTGATTATTCGATGAACGATGCTATCAAGGTACGCCGCGGTGCTACAGCACACATCACCAACGCTTTGGTAATGGGTACAGGTCCTGTAGAAAACCTGATTGACGTGACCGATGGAAAAGGCGGAGCAGGTGAAGGTACTGAAATGAGTGTAAGCAATCAGTTGGCTTCGGCTACTACCGATGGCGACTTGAACGCAGAAGGCACTTACGAAGGCATCGTGATGGAGGCAGGAAATACGGGTGCCAATACCAGTGCACTGTCATGGACAGGTTATCAGTTCCCGGGCGAAACCGAAGCTCCTGCACCTGCTACGGCAACTCTTTCAGGCGATATCGCTTCGGATATGACTCTCGATGCAAATACTGAATATACACTCGAAGGTGCTGTAGTAGTGAAAGAAGGTGCTACGCTGACCATCCCTGCCGGATTGACCATCAAGGCAAAAGAAGGTTTTGGCAATTACTTGCTGGTAGAACGTGGCGGTAAGATTATGGCAGAAGGAACTGCTGAGGCTCCCATCACCTTTACGGCAGAAGATGAAGCCAATGCCGGACCGGGTTACTGGGGCGGACTGATTATCAACGGTAAGGCTCGTATCTCGGGTGTGGCAGGAACCGTAACCGAGGGTGCTACCGAGATTGATAACAACCAGCCGTATGGAGGCGATGACAATGCCGACAATTCGGGCGTGTTGCGTTATGTCAAGCTGCTTTATACCGGAGCGCGTTCGAGTGCCGATATCGAGCACAACGGACTTACACTGAATGCAGTAGGAAACGGAACGGTGATTGAAAACATTTATATTGCTGACGGTGCCGATGATGCCATCGAATTCTTCGGAGGCTCGGTAAACGTAACCGGACTGCTTGCCGTAAACTGCGATGACGATATGTTCGACTTCACTCAAGGCTATTGCGGTACGCTGAAGGACTGCTACGGACGTTGGGAAGCCGGATTCACCAGCACCGAAGAAGACCCGCGTGGTGTAGAAGCTGACGGAAATCTGGACGGAAACGGTGCAGACCACGCTCCGCAATCCGACTTCACCATCAAGAACATGACTATCGAAAACTTGTCTGAAGCAGCCGAAATGGTAGACGCTATCAAGATTCGCCGGGGTGCGAAGGCTACCATTACCAATGCGTTGGTCATCGGTACGGGTGCGGTAGATGACTTGGTTGACTTGACCGATAGCAAGGGCGATGCACAAGCAACTACAACTATCTCTGTAACCAATGAATTGACTTCGACGCTTACAGGCGATGAAATACACGGAACAGGTGAGGTTACCGTAGCCGATGGCAATACCGGAGCTTCTGCCGACCTCTTCGGATGGACAGGATATCAGTTCTGAAAATTATCCACATTCTCGTAAGGAGGATTGTCACGTAAAAAAACGCGGAGAGCATACCACCAACAAGCTCTCCGCGTTTCTTTTGTCGAAAAAAACGATATTGAAATAGGAATATATTAAAAATAAGCTACTTATAAGCATTTCTCAAAAAACGAGGTAATGACTTGGAAACAGTCACAAATTCTGCAATATGCGGTAAATTTCTGTCAAACAACTCTTGTCTTAGCGCAAAGATAGTGAAAAGCAACCAAATTCTATTACCGTTTCCCATATTTCTTTTCAAATAATTCTGTATTCTTCTCTCCCCATGCAATCATAGCATCGATGATGGGAATAAGCGTCATCCCCAACGGAGTGATAGCATACTCCGAACGAGGAGGCAGTTCAGGGTAGATGGTCTTCGATACGAGCCCGTCCTCTACCAGTTCCTTCAGTTGCAAGTCGAGCACACGAGGCGTGGCTTCGGGAAATATCTTGTGCAATTCACTGGGACGCAGGGCACGGTGGCGCAGTTCGTCCAAGATGCATGACTTCCACTTGGAATCAATCAGGCTCATGGTCAGCCGCAAGGGACAGTCCAAATCTACGGGTATCTTTCTTTCGTACATGGTTTTATCTTTATTGAATGTTACGCCTGCAAAGGTAAGGATAATATATCGTAACGGGTATATACCGAATAATTTTTCAGTATATGAATAATTTTTCGGTACTTGTGCAAACTGGAGGAATCACCTACCTTTGCAGCATCAAAACAAGATAATCAATTAAACATTAGCATCATGAGAGCAAATATCGAAGAGTACAAGGCAGTGGAAGAAGCTGCCATGAAGTTTGTGAAAAGTGTGGCAGAAGGCAACAGCAAGTATGCCCGCGAATTGTTTATTGACGAAGCCGTCTTATTCGGCTACTTGGACGGGAAGCTGGAGCACGGCAGCATCGAGCAGTTCTACCACAATGTGGACACCGTAGGCGCAGGCGATGACTTCAAGGCACGCATCGACGTGGTGGACGTAGAAGAGACCCTCGCCGTGGTGCGCGTGCTGGAAGAGAAATGGGGAGGCCGTATCGACTTCACCGACTACCTGCTGCTGATGAAGATGGACGGCGAGTGGCGGTGCGTGGCGAAGGCGTACAATCAGAATTCGAATACCATTCAAAAGTAAGGAGGAAGCGTCATGAAGATAACAGTTATTACGGGAAGTCCACGCAAGCATGGCAACAGCTTTGCCATGACGGACGCATTTATCAGGGAAGCGGAGACACTCGGCCACACGGTGCGACGATTTGATGCCGCACTGATGAAGATAGGCGGTTGCCGTGCCTGCCAGACCTGCTTCAAGACGGGCAAGGCTTGTTCGTTCGACGACGATTTCAACCTTATCGCACCTGCCATTATGGAAGCCGATGCTGTTGTATTCACCATGCCAACCTACTGGTATTCCATCCCGGCACAGATAAAGGGTGTGATTGACCGCCTGTTTTCATTCGTGGTGGGCGGAAAGGATATCGCCGGAAAGAAATGCGGACTGATAGCCTGCTGCGAAGAAAACGACGTGACGGTAATGGACGGCATCCGTATGCCGCTGGAACGTTCTGCCGCTCTGCTGAAATGGGAGATGGCTGGCGAAGTGCTTATTACCGGAGTATTGAACGAAGGTGACATCAACAAGACGGACGGCTGCAAGCAAGCGGCTGAACTGGCGCATAAATTCTGAACGTATGAAGGTATTGTTGATTAATGGCAGCCCGAATCAAACGGGCTGCACCTATACCGCCCTGCACGAAGTGGAAACCACCTTGCAGGCAAACGGCATTGAGACGGAATTGCTGTATTTAGGCAAGAAGCCCATAGCGGGCTGCATCGCCTGTGGAGCCTGCATGAATACAGGACATTGTTTCCGCGACGACCTCGTGCAAGAGATACAGAAACGGCTGGATGAATTTGATGCCATCGTCATCGGTTCTCCGGTTTATTACAGTGCACCAACGGGGCAACTCGTTTCGTTCCTGAACCGCCTGTTCTTCGCCACGGAGAACCGCATGGCGGGCAAGCTCGGCGCATCAGTAGTATCGTGCCGCCGTGGTGGAGCCTCCGCCACCTTCGAGCAATTGAATCAATATTTCACTATTGCGAATATGCCTATCGTAGCATCGCAATACTGGAACTCGGTACACGGCTTCACACCCGACGATGTGCGCAAGGACAAGGAAGGCTTGCAGACCATGCGCATCTTGGGGCAAAATATGGCGTGGTTGCTAAAGTGCATTGAAAGCGGACGGAAGAACGGCGTTCGCAAGCCGGAATATGAACCGAGAATGCGGACGCACTTCATCCAAGACAAATATGAATAACCAAACTTAACAAGAAAACTTATAGATTTTTGAGTAGAGGATGTTTCCTGTCCGATTTTGAATTTAACCAATGGGAGGATAGCAAGCGGTTTTGGTCTGCCCCAAACACAAACTTGCTACCCTCCCGTTGGCATCGTTTATAATCTCATGCCCTTGTCTCTCCTAAGCGGTTTAACAGTCCTTTTAATGGATGAGAACAGCCTGCCAAACTGTTCCTTGAACCATTCGCCAATCAGTTGCCCATTGATGGCAAGCGCAAGTTTGGATTTGTCTTTCGGGTCTTTCACCACTTGGAAGCCTGCTTCCTCGGTCGTGAACTTCCGCCTGTGCTCCTCCGAATAGAGTTCGCCCTCATAGAACAACGGCTTGCCGCTGATGAGCGTGGCGGTCTGCCGCTCGTTGAAGCCGACTTTAAGGCAGAATTTCTCCATGTACACCAACTCTTGGAACAGCGGAAACCATTTCTTGGCTTTTTGGATGATGGATTTCAGGAATGACACTTCCCTTTGGTGTTCCGCTTCCTTGTCCGCCATTTCTCTGCGGTGCTTGGCTTGCAGTTCCATCAGTTGACGGCTGTGTTCATCCTGCTGCCGCTGCATCTGTTGTTGCAACAACTCGATGCTTTCGTCACGGGCTGCAACCTCATTTTGCAGGGTGCGGTTGTCGGCTTCAAGTTCTTTCAGCTTGCCGCTTCCCAAAAGAGAACCGACCTTTGCCACAAGTGCCGTTTTCGCTTCGGTCTTGGCGGCTTCCAGCTTCTCCGACTTGATTTCCTTCCTGACTTCGGCAAGCAGCCGTTCCGCTTGTTTCTGTTCGGTCTGCAACTGCCTTACGTTGGTTTCAAGCTCTCCCGTCTGCCGTTTCAAGTCACGGTAGTATTGGGCTGTGGTGGTATGCCGTGCCTCTGACCCACGTATGCCACGATGCAAGCCGTACTTTGCCATCGCTTCAGCATAGCTATCGTGGTAGGCAACAAGCCGTTCACGGGTCAAGAGGTCATCTGCGCACAGGCGCACGGCGTTGGCTTTCTTGCGGTAGGTGCGTTTGCCCTCCGCTTGCTTCTTCCTCGCTTTCCTGCGCTCTCCCGTCACTATCGGAACGACCGTGGCATGGATATGTGGAGTGTGTTCGTCCATGTGCAGCACTGCCGAAACGGTGTTCTCCCTGCCGAACGTGCGGTGCAGCCATTGCAGGTTGTCATCGCACCATTCGGATAGTCTACCCTCGTCTTGTACTTTCACCATATCCTCATGCGTACCTGAAAGCACGATGCGGATTGCCCTCACTTGGTCGGACGTTATCTTACGCCTGATGCCAGCCGTGCGGATGCGGTGGCTTATCGCTTCGGTACGGTCTGCCACGCCATCGGGGAATTGCACCAGTTCACGGTTGAGATGGGTGCGTGTGGGGTCTGTGTTCTTGGGCGTGGTCTTGCGTTCGATATGGTCGGATGCGCCCGTGTCAGCCGACCCTTTCGCCTTGTTGATTTGGATGCTGATATATCCCATGTTCGTTTCTTGTTTTTGAGGTTGTACAAACTTGTTTGTCGGTGTCCGCCTGTCTGCGGTCATAGCCGCACGGGGCAAGCGGGGGTGTCCAGAGGGGTGCAACCCCGCTGGCTCATTGGGGTGTTTTTAGCATTAGCGTCAGCGGTGCGTGAAGAAAACGCCCTAATGAGCTATGGCTTTTTGTTCCCAAAAGCCTGAGGCGGTGTCGGTGGTTGCCGGGTGCCTTTTTCCTTCCTCCCCTTGCTCCGCTCCCCGATTTTCCCTACCTTTGCAAACGAAACAACCAGTAAAAATATGAGCATCATCAAGCCGCAAAATATATTATCCATACAAAGCCGCGACGAATTTCGCCAATGGCTCATGACGCATCATGCCATCGAGAGGGAGTGTTGGGTAAAAGTCAAGCGCGGGCGTCCTATGGACGACGGGACATTCTGGTACATCGATGCAGTGGAGGAAGCGATGTGTTTCGGCTGGATTGACAGTACTTTGAAACGGCTGGACGGCGAGGCATACCAACGGTTTGCGCCACGCACAAAAGGCAGCTTGTGGTCGGAACTGAACAAGGAGCGATGCCGGCGCATGGAGCGGTTGGGGCGCATGACAGATATGGGACGCGCCGTGCTGCCCGACATGTCGCCCGGAGGTTTCACCATCGACGATGAAATCCTGTCAGTCCTCCGGCAAGACCCCATCGTGTGGCGGAACTTCCAGAACTTCCCACCCCTATACCGGCGTGTGCGCATCGACACGATACAAATTAAGAAAAAACAACGCCCTCTCTTTGAAAGCCGCCTGAAAAAGTTCATCGACAATACCCGTCTCGGCATCATGTACGGTGAATGGAATGACAACGGGAGATTAATCGAATGAAGAATAGAAACACCCTTGCCCACGTCAAAATTTCTTTCTATCTTGCGCCCGTTCCCAGCCGGAGGGGAGAAGTCTCCGGCACAAGTCAATAACCACTCCCGAAGGCGGCCGACCTCAGTCCGGCACAGAGATACCCTTAGTCCGGCACCAAGGCTATCACCATGCCGAAGGGAGCCAAAACGCGAAAGATATGGCTTTTTACAAGAAACGTCAGCAGAAGACAAACGGGTTGTGGTATCCGCAATCCATTACCGTGGGCAAGCCTGCTTCGACCGATGAAGTGGCCGACCGCTTGTCCAAAATTTCCACCGTCAGCCGCGCCGACACCTACGCCGTGCTGAAGGACCTCGGCGGCGTGCTGGGCGACATCATGGCAAGCGGCCGCACCGTGAAGCTCGAAGGGCTGGGCACGTTCTACTACACGGCGAACACCGCGAAGCAGGGCGTGGAGTCGGCCGATGAGGTGAGCCCCAAGCAGATAACCGGCGTGCGCGTCCGCTTCATTCCCGAAACCACGCGCAATAGCAGCAATCAAGTCGTGACACGCTCGCTCGTGTCGAACAACATCTTTGGGGAAGAATGGGGCGGCACGACTGGCGGCACCACCACATCGGGCGGCTCGACAGACGACGAGGGTTACACCGAAAACCAACTGGGCTGACGGCAAGCCCGGAAATTTTCAAGAAGCACTGTCCGTCCGGGGGACGGTGCCTGAAAACTTCCGCAAGCCTTGTCCCCGTCGGGGATGGGGCTTACATTTTTCTGCAACCGCCGTTCCCGTGCGGGGACAAGGATTAAAATCTTTCTGCGCACCTGTCCCCGGCGGGGACGGGACTTAAAATCTTCCGGAGGAGTTATCCCCGTTTCGAACGGTACGGCAACCCTGCCGTACTCGTCCATCGTGATTGTTGCCCGTTCCATAGACTGTGCGTTATATGGCGAAACGTCCGCTTACCTTGCTTTCGAAAGCGGATATGTCGTTTTCAAGTTTCGTGTTGGTCACCTTCGCGTAAATTTGCGTCGTGGTGATATTCGTATGCCCCAAAATCTTGCTTACGCTCTCTATCGGCATACCGTAATTCAATGCCAAAACAGCGAATGAATGGCGGCTCAGATGGAATGAAACCGTCTTTTCTATACCGCATCTTTTAGCTATTTTCTTGATGCGCTTGTTCACCATGTCAAGCGAGCCGATATTGAACAGCCGCTTGTCAGTCCTGAACGCTTCATGCCGCTTGATAATCTGCATCGGGATGTCCATCAACTTGATTTGGAACGGTACGCCCGTCTTTTGGCGTTTCGACACAATCCACGATGCACCATTCATTTCAATGATGTTGTCGGTGGTCAGGTTCTTGATGTCCGTGAACGAGATTCCCGTCCAACAACCGAACAGGAACAGGTCTCTTGCCAATGCAAAGTTGGGATTGTCCAGCTTGATTGCACTCAACGCCTGAATTTCATCCTCCGTGAGAAAGCCACGCTCCTTGTGGTCAGGGTCAAGATGGTACATCGCAAACGGGTTTCTCGCTATCTTCCCGTTATAGTGGGCTGCGGTGACGATGTGTTTCAACGGTATGGAGTATACACACACGGATGATTGTTCCAGCCCGACTTCGTTGCGCAGGTACAGGCAGTAGTCACGGATGAAGTCCTCGGTCAGTTCGTTCATCGCTATGTCCGTCCGCTTGTATTTCTTCTTGATAAACTCCGCAACATATCTCCTGACAATGACATGTTTCAGATATGTGCGTTTGGAACGGTCTTTGCCCACCCGTTTGGCGAATGCCTCGTTCTCCTTATCAAAGGCACGCAACAATGTTTCATACTCCGTGCCTACACCTTGATAGGCATTGCGTACCATTTCTGCCGTGACAAACGCCTCACGGTCGGAAAGCCGCTGGTAGTGCTTCGTTATCTGCGCCTTGATGTTGTCAAGGGCATAATTGACCGCCACCGCCTCTCGGCTCTTGCCTTTCGCCCTGTTGCCTTTGGCATCCCAAAGTTCTTTTGAGATGCTCTGTTTGCAACTGAACTGTGCGATAGTCCCGTTGATTGTAACCCGTCCCATGATGGGGACAATTCCGTTCTTCTCTTTGCTTCCGTTTACATAAAAAACGGTCTTGAATGTACTCCTCATAATCCTTGCTTTTTGTTTGGTGCAAAATTAGTTTACGGGAGTTGTAAAGGCAGAATGTAAACCTACGCAGAACGCAGAAATAGAGACCGTTAGTGTTAAATGTGCATCAGGTGTCGGGTAATGATTTGGAAGTGCATCTATTTCTGCAATCTGCCTAAATCCGTTTTCCCGACCTTATGCCAATTTGTTCCATCCAAAGTCAAACTCTCTGACTGTCAGCGAGAATACTCAAATTTGCTTTATTCTGCGTTTTATCCTATTATTTTGTCGTAAAATCAGATACTTTTGTCATCCAGTACGATTTTTTCGGCATTACTTGCCGCATGCTACAGCAACCTTACGTCTTATCAGTCTGCGCATGGGGATACGGGCACATGTGAAAGCCCCTAGTGAGCTTGCGGTAAATACGATACCCGTAGAAAGCATGATGTCGCCGATACCCACCAACGGAGAAACAATGCCGCCAAAAGCAAAGCCTAACGCACCCAATACCGCAGATGCCGTTCCGGCATGTTGGCGTTCGGCGTTCATGGCTAAGGTGTTGGACGATGTGAATGTCAGCCCCAGTATCACCAACAGGCAGAGCAACAATGTTTCGTAAATCCAAAAGCTGCACGAGGAACCCATCGCTGCCAGCAGGAGGATGGAAACGGCCAGCATGCCCTGGCTTCCGCGATAGAGTACCAGCTCCGGATGGCGGAACCTGACAGATAATGCCGCCGAGAAGACAATTGCCAGCGCATTGGCACCGAAGCATACGCTGAACGTCATCGGCGAGAAGCCATAATGTTCTTGCATGATAAACGGGGCGGACGATATGTTGGCGAATAACACGCCCTGAGCAAACCCGAACTGCAGGATGTAGCATAAGTACTGGCGGTTACGCAAGACCGCGCCGAAACCGCGGAACACATCTGCCCAGTCTGTTTTTCTCCGGTTAGCTGCCGGAAGTGACTCGGTCAGGTGGAAGCTGCCTGCCAGAAGCAGGATGCCTATGCAGAACAAGCACCAGAAAATGCCTTGTCAGCCGATGCTTTCCGCCAGCATCCCTCCTCCCATCGGAGCAGCTACGGGAGCCACTCCGTTGATGGCGCCTATGATGCCTAACATCTTTGCCAGTTCGCGTCCGGCATATTTGTCGGCGGCTATCGAGCGCGATATCACAATCCCGCTTGCCCCGGCTATCCCCTGCACCAGCCGCCAGCCTACAAACTGCAGGGCGGTCTGCGAATATACGCATCCCAGCGTAGAAATCAGGAACAGAAACATGCCGGCAATCAGCAACGGGCGTCTCCCGTACTTGTCGCTCAGCGGTCCGAAGAACAATTGCCCCGCCGCCAGGCCTATCATGCTGGCGGTCAAGCCCAGTTGGACCATCGAAGAAGATGTGTGAAAAAAATCTGCCATCTCGGGGAAAGTAGGCAGATACATATCGGTGACAAACGGCCCGAAGGCGGTAAGCATACCCAAAAAGATTAAAATAAATACACGTGAGTTTTGTCTAGCCATTAATTATCCTTTCTTTTACCGCTGCAAAAGTACCAAAAATGTCGCGTGTACCTCTCTTGTTTGTCACACCCTTTGGCATAAAAAAACATTCTATAACAATATGAGGGGAACGGGCTTTCCCAAGCATGCAGAGGACACAGAACCCCGAGGCTTGTGCAAAGCCTTGGAATTCTGTGTGCCCTTAAAACCAATTCTCCTTGTCAGCTATCAATGATTGTAAGCCGACTCGCCGTGTTCGTAGATGTCGAGCCCTTCTTCTTCTACGCGCTTGTCTACGCGGAGCCCGATGGTAGCGTCTACTATCTTGAACAGGATGAAGGTAATGACCGCGCTGAACACGATAGATACCACGGTTGCTACAATCTGAACCCAAAGCTGGTGCCAGTCGCCGTAGAGAGCGCCTTGAACGCCGTCTTCGCCCGAAATGAAGCGGGTAGCGAATATACCGGTCAGGATAGAACCGATGATACCGCCTATGCCGTGTACGCCGAACGCATCGAGTGCATCGTCATACTTGAATTTCGGCTTGACCGCAGCTACCATGAAGAAGCATACTATCGGCGTGATGATACCGATGCAGAACGCGCCCAGCAGGTCTACCGTGCCTGCCGCCGGAGTGATTGCCACCAGTCCGGCTACGGCTCCCGTACAGGCGCCGATGGTGGTGGGTTTCTTGTTGCAGAGCCAGTCGATGACCATCCACGTGATAGCCGCCATAGCCGTTGCCACATGGGTTACGAGGAAGGCGTTTGCGGCAAGCCCGTCGGCGGCAAGCCCGCTTCCGGCATTGAAGCCGAACCATCCCAGCCACAGGAACGAAGTGCCCATGAAGACGAAGGTCACGTTATGCGGCGTAATGGGATGCCCTACCTTATAGTCCATGCGCTTGCCCAGCATAATCGCCATGATTAATGCCGAAATCCCGGCATTGATGTGCACCACCGTACCTCCGGCAAAGTCGATGGCTCCCATTTGCTGCAGGAAGCCTCCGCCCCATACCCAGTGTGCCATCGGGAAGTAGGCAAGGATTACCCACAACGTGATGAACACGATATAGCCCGAAAACTTGATACGTTCGGCAAAGGCACCCAATATCAGCGCGGGGGTGATGATGGCAAACATGCACTGGAACATCACGAATACCAGTTCGGGAATGTTGCCCGCGGTCAGCGTATCCAGGGTGATGCCGTGGAGGAACGCCTTGTCGAATCCGCCTATCACACACGCCAGCGGGTTTCCTGCATCGGCAAAGCTGGTATCGAACGCCCAGCTATACCCGAAGGCTATCCATAAGATGCTGACCACGCCTACGATGAAGAGGGTTTGCATAATGACACTCAATACATTCTTCTGGCGCACCAAGCCGCCATAGAACAGGGCAATGCCCGGAATGCTCATCAATAACACTAAGATGGAAGAGGTCAGAATCCACGCTGTATTGCCCGAATCGAGCGCGGGCATATCCGCTCCGCTTGCCTCCTGTGCCAGCAGGGAAGGCGTGGAAATCAAAAGCATAAGAATCGCCGCGGCATACCTCATCCAGCATCTGCCGCCTTTTGTATATGTATCCATAATAAAATCTCGTTTAGATATTGTATTTGTATGACTTATGTGGCTTATTTCTCTTGTTCGGCGTTATAGAGCGCAATGTCCCCCCGTTCGCCGGTACGGATGCGGATGGCGTCCTCTACCGGGATGACGAAGATGCGCCCGTCGCCTATCTCGCCCGTCTGGGCGGCTTTCAGTATCGCCTGGATGGTTTTCTCTACATTCTTTTCGCGCACCACGATGGAGAGCAGGATGCGCTCTATCGAGCTTGTGTCGTACACCACGCCGCGGTAAATGCGGCCTTCGCGGGTCTTTCCTACGCCCCGCACGTCGTAATAGGAGAACCACTCGATGTCGGCATCCAGCAATGCTTGTTTCACATCGTCGAACCGTGTTCTCCGGATAATCGCTTCAATCTTTTTCATCTTGTATTTGTATTTTGTAGTTAGTACTTTGCCAGAAATGTTATCCCTCAATCTTTTACCTCTCGTTTATCCTATCAAAAACTTAAGCCTGCCACGAAATAGGCGCCTTCTGTTGCCGGGTTCCATATCGCCTGCGCAAAGACGGGCAGGGTCCACGAATCGGTGATTTTCAGTTCCTTGGTGGCTTTAATGCCTACCTCGCTCACGGCAAATCCGTTCTTGCCTCCGTTGTAGAAATCGTTCTCCCAGGGCGTGGCGCCTACCGTGGCTTCCCAGTCAAGCCCGCCCAGACGGAAAGGAGCCGAAAGGGCGATGTATGAAGCATACGCGCGGTCGCCGTCCGAATTATACCCTACATTGCCGGCGAAATTGGTGTACCAGTTTACGGCAAGCACGCCGAAATCATATCCCACTTGCGCCTCGAACGTGTGGTTCGTGTCGTGTGCTCCGTAATGGAAATACGCCGGCCCGTTGTTGAACCAATAGTCCGTTACAGATACGCTGAACCCGCCGATGCCATACCCCAGCGTAAGGTCGAACTCTTTCGTATCTGACTTCTCGAACCCTACCGACCCCCAAGCCGAGAGCGAGAACCCTTTGTAGGCGATGGAGAGCGAGGGTTGGATGCTGACATTCCCCAAATCTTGCCCGCGCCAGATATATCCGCTCACCAGGTCGGCTCCCACACTTGCTTCCACTTTGTCTTGTGCCATCAGCACTGCTGGAGATAGTATTGCAACTGCAATCCATGCTCCTCCTTTTTTAAGTAATCCTTTCATAGTTTCCTGATTTAATCATTCATACCATTTAAACTAACACATTTACAGTTGTTATCCCGGATAAACATCTTTTTGTTTTTATTACACTGCAAATTTATGTCTTTTTGTTTTTGTTTTAAGCTGAATGAGTGCACTTTTTAAGCATAATAGCTTGTTGTGTTTTAAATTGAAAGGATTTTCTATATAATGTGTTGCAAAATGAAAAATATTTTGATGAATTGTGGACGAAATGAAATCAAATAAAGATTTAATGTAAGTAAAAAGATTCAGTATTCCTTGTTTTGTTTTCTTTTTGTTTCTTGTGGGTGAGATTTTGTGTGCAAAAAGAAATGTCAGAAACTGTTTTGAATTTATTGTGTACTGATTTGGAATATGTTTTTGAGAACCCTTCCCGACCTTCCATTATGGGGGGAGGCTGGGAAGGGATGTAATGAGGAAGATAGCGGGTTGTTTGTTTTTTACCTGTTTCCCATATTTATTCGTCGGTAAGTTTCCGGGTCATCATGAGCTATCCCTTCTTCGTCCAATTCGTCAAGAATCATTGTGTCGGATGTTAATTCAACAATTAGAAAAGCTTCCTCATAATTACCGTATTCGTCTGTCCATGAAATATACAAACGGTCTCCATTTAGATAGTAAGTGCCATACTCATCTTCAGAAACAACCTGTCCATCGCTCATAAATATCCATATGCGGGAAGTATGAATTTCAGATTGCCATGCGCCTACAATCGAACTTTCAAGGTCATTATCATCATCCGAGCAGCTTACTGCCATCAATGCCATAACAGTAAATAGCCAAAATAATCGAATTGTTTTCATAAGTATTAAGATTAAAGAAGGTGTGCCGAAATAGGATTTGGCACACCTTACTCTTTGTTTGGTTTATATATCAGAAGTTTAGTCCCAATGTAATGGAAGTGGTTGCGAATTTTGTTTTTTCGGCTATCTCGTTGAAGTCGGTTCCATATTCTACTCCTACATGTAGTACACGGTAATCAAATCCTACACCAAGATGCCAGCCGGCTTGGAAGCGTCCCCAAGCTTCGTTGTCCATATCGTCATCGTCAAACAAATTCCAATCTTCCGAATCTGTATTACCGTCATAACTTATCTCGTATTTGTTTTTACCAAGCAAATTAATGCGAAAATCCAATCCGAAATAAGGACTGATAGAAAAATCATCTGTGATGTTGAACCGATACAATAAATTTACAGGAATATTCAGCGACAACATGTTGTATTTGTCAGAATAGCTGGCTTCATATCCGCCATAAGAATCAGATTCTTCGTCCTTATAGCTTCTGTACTGAACGCCTGCACCTACCTCCATGTACAAGGGTAACTTTTGGGTAAGCCCGAAGCCTCTTAACCAACCAACGGTCAATCCTTTGAATTTTATATCATCCGCATCGTCATAATCAAATTTCAACTTTGAAGGATTGTACGATACATAGATGCGATTCCATCCGCTAGTCTTTACGGAAGTGACATCAAATGAACTGCTGTTTGATGTGCTACTGGATGTGCCTGAATTAACGAACTGTGCAGAAGCACTGGTTGCCAAGCCTATAAAAGCCAACAACACAAATAACTTAAACTTTTTCATGATACATAAATTTAAAAGGTATTAGTAATTAAAGTTCATTCGCCAGATATTGGCTGTACCTGAGGTACTTCCACGTTGGGAAATAAAATAGATGTATTTCCCGTCTCTGCTCCATACGGGGCTGAGGTCATCGGCGGCATGGTAGGTGAGTTGTGTCATGTCCGTGCCGTCTGTTCTTGCTACAAATATGTCGGTATTCAAATAAGTGAATGTCCCTGATGTTATTTTGCTGCTTCCTACAAACAACAGCCATTTCCCATCGGGTGAAATTATTGGAGAAGTGAAACTTCGTTCGGGGTCAGAGATAATGCATTCCTCTGTGCCTGTATGATAATTTATTTTCCATATTTCGCTTTTTCCTGCTGCATTGGGACGGGTACATACAAATGCTTGTTCTGATTTTACAGGATACGGATTCATGCCACTGGTGAATGTTGAAAGGAAATTGTTTTGTACATTATAACTCCAGATACTGACACTTTTCAGCTCTTGTCTGGCAAAGAATATTTGTGTCATGTTTGTTGAATAAACGGGGGAATAATCTTGACTTCCACTGGTGATTTGCCGACACACATATCCCTCTTTGGCATCGGTGCGGAATATCTGGTTTGTTCCCCCGCGAGTTTCTGAAAAACAAATGTATTTTCCATCGGGTGAATAAGAAAAGTCCAGCACAGCCGAACGATTGGTTCGTTGTACAGAACCTCCTTGTTTGTTTAAATCTTTTATAAAGATGTTGGTCGTGTTGTTGCGTGCTGAAAGATAGGCGATATGTTGCCCGTCGGTTGAAGTGTCTAATATGCGATTGGAGAGCCAGTCAATGCGTTTGTTCCCGTTCCGTTTTACGATGGGCATACATACACAATCGGCATCTGATGTGATACGGATGAATTGGTTACTGGATTCTTCTGGAACTGAAACTACGGAGTAGTCTACTTGTTGTGCTTGGATATATCCGCCGAATCCGGTGAAAATGCATATGCTTGTCAATATAATTTGCTTTACTTTGTTGTTCATATTTTGTGTGTTTGACTGTTTAGATATACAAAGAAAAAAATATATATTAACAAAATGAAGTAAAAGTGTCCCCAATAAGTGTATATGTTTATATATTGGGGACATTTTACTTTAATTCATTCGAATAGCTGGCAAAGAAATCGTGCTTTAATAAAATGGAAATGCGCAATAACAAATCAGTGTCGATGGATTTCTTGTCGTATATTTTGTATACATTTGTTCTGCAATACGACAATTCTCTGGCCAGCCAAGATACTGTTTTTCCTTGTTTGTCCATTTCTTGTTTGATGAGTTGACCGATATGCATTGTTTTCATATATAATTAAGGTATAACAAAAATATAGGTAAACATTAAAAAAGATATGGGAATCTGTTTTCCGGTTTGTCTTGTTTCTTGAGAGTTTGCGTTATTCCCTTAGGAAAAGACAAGTATGAATGTCTTCATTCCGGAAAGATTGACATATCTTCATTTTGTTATCTTTTATCAGTTATGTTTTGCAATTATACTCTGCGCGGTATGGATTTGTGCATTTTTGTTGATGTTGTCACGGAACACAAGGGCTCACAGGCAACACTGCAAAGACAATTCCTTTTTTGTTTTTACAATATTCAGGAAGTAAAAGATAAACGCATGAAAAATATCTTTCTTTACATGTAATACCGTCTGCCATTATTCATAGTAATTGGTTAGACATAACAAAGATATAAGTAATCATGGAAAATTCAAAATTTTCATACATGCAATTTGTCAAAAACGGAATTTTTTTCATACATTTTTCCTATATGCTGGAGGAAATGTATGATAAGATGGTGTGCTGAAATAGGATTGAACTATCAAAAAGTATGTCTGGAGGAGCATAGCGAAGGATTTCGTATGCATCGGTTTATGTTTTCGAAATCCTTCACTGTGCTGGCAGTGATAAAATGAAAGCAGACTTTTATTTTGGTGCGGCTTCATGTCAGTAGTTCGGTTTCAGGTCCTACTTGGTTGTTCGTGGGTCTCGCGTTTCCATTGTTCTATCGGCATGCTATAGAGCCAGGAGGTTTTCTCCTCTTTGCGTTCTACGAAATAGACGTACGAGATATCGTTTTCCACAATATGGATGTTGTCGTTGGGCGTCACTACAAGGAGTTGGAGATGGAGTTGCTTGCACAGGGTGATGAGGTAGCGTGCCTTGTCTTCGTCCTGTGCCTTGAATGCCTCGTCGATTGCCACGAACCGGAACGAATCACTTTGCAATCCACTTTTGGTAAGTCCGAACTGGTAGGCAATGGCGGAACCGAGGATGGTATACGTCAGCTGCGCTTTTTCTCCTCCCGAAAGGTGTCCCATATTCTCATAGGTGGTTTCCTTGTGTCCGCTCTGGCGGTTGAATTCTTCTGCTTTGTAGGTGAACCAGAAGCGTACGTCCATAACTTTGGCTCGCCATTCCTCGTCTGCCAGACGGCTCATAAACGGTTCTACGTGTTCGTAGAAGTGTATTCGCCTGCCGTCGGATGTGGCATTGATTTTCTGTACATTCGGAACCGCTTCGTCCATAAGCCGTCTGAACTCGCTGGCTTCTTCACTGATTTGTGTAAGGGCGGTGAGCTGGATGTAGGTAACGGGACGCATCCGGTAATCGATGGCTTTCAACGAGTCATTGAGCATATCGATGTTGCTCTTGATGGTATGCATCCAGTTGATGAAGAACATCCGGAACTCGCCCACTTTATCGGTGAGTGTCTTTTGCAGATAGCCGTCGAATTGCTTTTCGTACTTGGGCAGGTTTTCTTTTTCCAGCCTTTCCAGCATTTGCCGGTAGGCGTCTATCAGTTCGATATGAGTGGCATCAGGCAAAGTGTCTACATCGGCACGCCAGTCTTTAAAACGGGTGAGGATATCCTCATCGGGATGCTTGAAGGCGGTAATTTTCACTTTTGCCTCGTCTTCGTATCCGCGTTTTTCCGTTTCCAGTTTTTTGCGCTCACGTTCGTTCTTTGCCTGGAACTTGCCGCGCTCTTGTTTCAATTGGTCGTAAGAAAGTTCGCACAAGTAGGCATAATTCTTTTCGAAATCAGTGAAGAGTAATGACCGGATGGACGAAATTACCCGTTGGTTTTCGTCTATTTCCCGTTGCAACTGTTCGATGCGGTATTCGGCATGAATCATTTTCCGGGTGTGTTCCGGAATGTCAGTCACCGAGAGGCGGTGCTGTTCTTCGTGTACATTTTCCAGTTGTGTCTGGAGGGTGTGCAGATGGTCATTCCCTTTTTCCAAGGCTTCTTTTTCTTCCTGTTTGCGTTGGATTTCGCCTACGAAGCTTTGCCAGTCTATTTTCTTGAAGTCAGGGAATAAGTCTACCAATCGGCGGTGCAAGGCACACCGGGCTTCTCCTTCTGCAGCTTCTTGCCGGATGCGGTCTATCTCTCGTGCAAGCGTGGCGTCCTGTTCCTGAAGTTGGAGCAATTCTTGTTGCAAGAGACGTATCTTTTCTTTATTCTCCCAGCCCAGAACAAAATTCTCACGGCGCAAGATGTGTGGACGATCGTCTTTCTCGTGGCGTTCGCCGGCAAATTTGACCAGTCCTTCGCGGGTAACCACTTTTTCTCGGTAACGCTCGAATGCGGACAGTGTATCGGCACATGTGTAGTTGTATTTTTCCAGAATCATGTCGCGCACCCATTCTTCGTATTCGCTATCGGGACGGATTTCAATCTTGTCGATGACTTGTCCTTCTTCGCCAGCGGAAAGCTGGTACGTCTGCATACCGGCAAGCGAACCTGAGGGCGTATAGCGGTAGAACATCACCCGTCCTTTCAAGTTGGTGGTATTTACGTATTCGTTGACCTGATGGTAATATTTGTCGGGCACAATAAGGTGGAGTGCGAAGTGGTGCAGGATTTTTTCCAGTGCTATTTCCCATTCTTTTTCGTCTTCAGCCACCCGGCATAATTCGCCAACGAAAGGAATTTCTTCTTTCGAAGCTCCTGTATGCGCTAAAATGGCGTCACGGATTTCGGTTTCGCGCAAGGGAATGTTGTTCTTGTTTTTCTGGAGCATTTCTACTGTGTGTACCAGCTCTTCTACCTGCTGTGCCAGTTTTTTCTGTTCATTTTCTGTCTGGACTTGTTTTCGGATACATGTTTCCTTGGTTTCCGTCCATTCTTCAATCTGTTGTGCAGCCTGGGCCCGCTGGGCATTGAAGGTCTTTTCGTCGGGGTTGGGTGAGAATCCGGATTTGCTGGCAAGTTCGTTGTAAGTGTCCATTGATGCCATTCGCTCGTTGCGCACTTTTGAGAGGCGTTCGATGTCAGTTTCCAATTCTTTCAGTTTACGTCCGACTTCGTCTTTCTCGATGGCAAGCGAGAGTGTGCGTTCTTCCTGCTTCAGTTTTTCTTCACGCTGGCGCAGGTGTGCGATTTCGGTTTCCAGTTTTTCTTTTTCCTTCATTGCCACATCGAGTTTCTCCTTGGCAAGGTCTATCAGTTGTTTGGCAAACCAATAGACAGCTGTGTCTTTGTCGGTCATCAGCTGGTGAAGCCGTTCGTCGGCACTTTCTATTTGGGATGCCAGGCTGGCTATCGGCTGGAGCATCTCTATTTGGGTGCGTGCTTTCTCAATGTTGACTTTGGCGTCTATCAGGGTAGTAAAACTATCTTTCAGTTGTAGGTACTGGGATTCGGCATCGTGTTCTTCCAGCATATTGATGCGGATAAATTCATCGAGGTCGTCAAGCACTTTCACGCCCACAATCTGGTTGAACAGGCTCAGTGCCTTGACCGAACGCATACCGAACAGTTGGGTGATGCGCTCGGCATAGCCTACTGGTCCGTCGAAGAACTCAACCAGCGTGCGTGCTCCTTTGTAGGATGCCTCCAGCCTGCGCCGCCATACACCTTTGCCATCGAAGGGCTGAAAGTCTTTTTGTATTTCCAGGGGGACATGGGCAAGCCCGAAACTACGTCTCAGTTCTCCACCCGAGAACCAGCGCACCTGGAAGATGGTAACTACCCGCTGGTCTGTATTCGAAAACGAGGCGAGCAGCACCGAGTAGGCGCTTTTGTCACGTAAGGCTTGCGTGGTGACTCCCCGTTCACCTTCTTTCTGTATATTACCGTAATGTCCCAGTACATAGGTTTCTTCGGTACGGTTCCCTTTCTTTTCCACGCCCGAAGACTGATTATAGAAACGGTCTTTCTTAGCTGGCACCAGTAAAGTGAGCAACGCATCGATGATGGTGCTTTTGCCCGAAGCATTGGCTCCGGTAAGCAAGGCATTGTTGCCTTGTGGGGCAAGTCGGAAGATGCGTTCGTGGAATGTGCCCCAGTTATAGATTTCCATATAGTCGAGGCGGAACCCCGCCGTATCCGAAGATGTACTAAACAGATTCAACATAGCTTTCGAGTTTCTTTTTAAATTCTACCAATTGGTCGAGTGTGACCTTTTCTTTGATAATGCGGTGGATTTGATAAAAGGTACGCCCTTCTTGCTCTCTTTCTATCAGGAACCCCAGTTGCACCATACGGGCGATGTACGAGTCAAGTTCGTTTAAGAGCTTGACACGGTTGAAGCGTTCGGGGAGGAACAGTTCGATGCGTTCTTTCAGTTCCTTGCCGGTGATGTAGCATGCGGTGGTATATAGCTCGTCAAGGTTGCTGTCGAATTCTTCGAGCACCTCACGGAGGATGATGGCGAGCACTGAACATTCGAACCCCAGCGGCTTGCGGGGCACCAGTCCCAGGGTATTGCCACTCTCGTCGGTCATCTGTTTCAGGTAAGCGAATCCTTCGTCGCGTTTTACAATCAGTTCCAGCCCGATTTGTGAAATATATTTCTGGATTTCTGTCTGGTAATGTAACAGGTCGTTCCAGCATCGGTCGGTGGTATTTACCGGACCTTTCAACAGGCAGACCACTGCCCGTGCGTATGGGGAAATGTAAGATTCTAAGTTCATTCGTTTTTGAGTTTTAAGTTCTTGGGTTTTGGAGTTTGGGCTTACCACAGAGGAAATAATTGAAATACTCAGTGTCCTCTGTAAACATGCACTTCATCGCACGACAATGATTTCGGGAATAACAATTGCTTTGTGCTGTGTTTCGTCGAACGTTACGGTCTGTGTCCGCTCGGCATGGATGATATGCCGGAAATCGCGTATTACACTGATGTAGCCGAATAATTCCGACAAGCCCTGCTGCAAGCCACCATTTTCCTGGATGACATCGCCTAATGTAGTCTGACGCTTGTGTCGCAAGGCATGCTGAATGTGTTGTTTCAATGTGCGTCGGTCTATACGGTTTTGCACGAACAGGTTCTCTGCCGAATGGGCTTCGCTGATGTCCGAACTTGCCATTTCCAATGCTTGTCGATAGATGACTTCTACGTTTCGTTCCAAGGTAAGTTTCCGTTCCAGAGGCATATTGATATCAGGTAGTGTTTCTACTTCCAGCGATACATCGGGCGTGATGCCTTTTTGTGCCAATGCTAACAGGGACGACTGGATGTCGGTTATCACCCGTTGGGTGGCAATGGTAGGTATCGTTCCGTTTTCGCAGATGATGCGGCTTAGTTTCTCTGCCATCTTGTCATTTGCCTGATATACTTTTTTCCCGGCGGAATAGAGGTATTGCTTCATATTTTTCAGGAAGGTGTCGTTCACCTCCAACCGCTTGTCGTCCAGCGTGTCGTAGAGGTGTTCCACCAGTTCATCCCATGTGTGTTGTAATGAAGGGGTCAGCAGGAAATCCCAAAAGGCATAAAAGCTTTTGCCTTGCGGACTCTGTTGTAGGTTTGCCAAGGCATCGAAGGTAAAGCCCAGGATGTCACCTTTTGAATATGCTCCATCGGCATGTCGGCGGTAGATGTCCTTGGTAATGCTTTTAAAGTTTTCTTCTACCTCTTTGAAGTCGGAAAGCAATTCTTTTGCCGACTGGCTGATTTGCTTGAAGCGAGGCAATATCTGGTATTCCTCGAATATCTGTGCGTCACCTCCTGCACGGATGGACTGAATCTGGTGTTCTATCTCGCGCTTTTTCTCTTCCAGCATCCGTATGCGCTCTTCCTTGTCTTCGTTGGTAAACTCTACCAGTTCCTTCAGTTGTCCGAAGAGATTCATGAATTTCGATTCCGTGCCCACGAATTCCTCACGTTTCAGGCTCAGCAGCCAGTCGATGGTTTTGCTGGTAAAGAGTGATAGCTCGTAAAATACTTCGCCTGTTTCTTCCTGATAGTTGCGCAAGAATCCTTTGTCGGTCCACCGTTGGATGTATTTGCCTGCCTTTTCCTCGAATGAATCGAATTCTGTGATGCCGCTTTCTTCGTCCTGTTCTAGTCGTACAGCGCTCAGGTAGTCGGCCAGTTGCATGCGTAAGGATTCGAAAGGCACGGCGGTCTGCCTATGATAGAACATTTTGAAAAGAAATAGGATAATCAGTTGCCGGTTGCGCAAGCGGAGCAGTTCCACGCAAGGCGAAGTTCGCAGGATTTCGGATAACACTTCAGTTTGTAACGCCATTCTTATTTTCAATTAGTGTGCAAAATTACAAACTTCTTGTGGAAATCAATGGCAGTGCTTGTGGAAAATTTTAAGGACTTCCGGAGAATATCCTATTCATATATCACCACAGAGGCCATGGGTAAAATGATTTCAGTGTGTCCTCTGTGGTGAATCGGTGTATCAGATACAGTTGAGGCAGGGTTATTCCGCCAGCGTGAAGTCGAGCTGCTTCTTCTCCAGGTTGGCGCGTGCCACCTTGATTTTCACCGGGTCGCCCAGGCTGAACTTGCGGTGATGGCGGCGTCCGATGAGGCAGTAATTTTTCTCGTCGAACTCGTAGTAATCATCGCCCAAGTCGCGCATCGGCACCATGCCTTCGCACTTGTTCTCGTTGATTTCCACGTAGATGCCCCATTCGGTGACGCCCGAGATGACACCGTCGTACACGTTGCCGATACGTTCGCCCATAAACTCTACTTGTTTGTACTTCACGGAGGCGCGTTCGGCGCTTGCCGCGGTCTGCTCCATGGCGGAGCTGTGGTCGCACAATTCCTCGTACTTGTCGGCTTGGGCGGTGCGACCTCCGGCTTCGTAGCGGGTGAGGAGGCGGTGCACCATCAGGTCGGGATAGCGGCGGATGGGCGAGGTGAAGTGGGTGTAATAGTCGAACGCCAGCCCGTAGTGCCCGATGTTATGGATGGAGTAGCGGGCTTTCTGCATGGCGCGGAGCGATACCGTCTCGATGAGGTTCTGCTCTTTCTTGCCCGACACGTCGCTGAGCAGGCGGTTGAGCGAGCGCGACACTTCGGTCTTGCTTCCCCCCGTGCGTATCTTGTAGCCGAAGCGGGCGATGAACTGGTTCAGGTTTTCCAGCTTCATCGGGTCGGGCAGGTCGTGGATACGGTAGGGGAATACTTTCGGCTTCTTGTTTTTGGGCACTTTGCCGATGTGTTCCGCCACGGTGCGGTTTGCCAGCAGCATGAATTCCTCTATCAGCTTGTTGGCTTCTTTCGATTGTTTGAAGTACACGCTCAGCGGCTTGCCTTTTTCGTCGATTTCGAATTTCACTTCCACGCGGTCGAAGTCGATGGAGCCTGCTGCCATGCGCCGTGCGCGGAGCTGCTGGGCGAGGCGGTTCAGTTCCAGTATTTCGTAGGTATAGTCGCCCGTTCCGGTCTCGATGATGGCTTGCGCCTCTTCGTAGGTGAAGCGGCGGTCCGACTTGATGACCGTGTGGCGGATGCGGTAATCCTTCACTTCGGCGTTGTCGTTGAGGGTGAAGATGACCGAGTAGGCGAGCTTCTCCTCGTTGGGGCGGAGCGAGCAGATGAAGTTGCACAGGCGTTCGGGAAGCATCGGGATGGTGCGGTCGACCAGGTATACCGAGGTGGCGCGCTTCACGGCCTCCTTGTCGATGGCGCCGCCTTCCTTCACGTAGTGCGACACGTCGGCGATATGCACGCCCACTTCCCACAGCCCCGGCTTCAGCGGGCGGATGGAGAGGGCGTCGTCGAAGTCTTTCGCGTCCTTGGGGTCGATGGTGAAGGTGGTCACGGTGCGGAAGTCCTCACGCTCGGCATAGTCCTCGGGGGTGATTTCCGCCGGGAGCTTCTCCGCCGCGGCTTCCACCGATGCCGGATAGGTATAGGGCAGCCCGTATTCCGCCAGGATGGCATGCATCTCGGTATTGTTGTCGCCTGCCTTGCCCAGCACGTCCACTACTTCGCCGAAAGGATTCTTCGCCTCGTCGGGCCACTCGGTGATGCGCACCACCGCCTTGTCGCCGTTCTTTCCGCCTTTCAGCTTTTCCTTCGGGATGAAGATGTCGTTTGCCAGCGTGCTCGATTCGGTGAGCAGGAAAGCGTAGTTCTTGGTCACTTTCAGCGTGCCTACGAAGGTGGTTTTGGCGTGTTCCAGGATTTCGATGACCTGCCCTTCGGGTTCTTTGCGCTTGCGGCGTGCACAAAGGCTCACTTTTACCCTGTCACCGTTCATGGCGTGTGCCGCGTTGCGTTCGGCGATGAAGATGGGTTCTCCTCCGTCATCGGGCGTAAACGAGTTCTTACCGTTGCTTTTGCGCTGGAAGATACCGGTCAGCACTTGTCCTTTATCGTTCAGTTTATATTGTCCGTCTTCGGTTTTGATGAGGAATCCGTCCTCAGCCATTTCTTGCAGGATATCCGTGCAGAGCATTTTCAAGGGGTGTGTAGTGAGTTTCAACCCCCTGAACAATTGTTTCAGCCCGAAGGCCTGTCCTGCCCGCAGTTGGAAATAACTGATGAGCAGTTCGGCGAGTTCTTTTTTCTTCATGCGTTTCCCGCCTTTTTTTTCTTTCTTCTTCTTAGCCATAGTCGGTAGTTTTTTTTCTTCCTACAAAGTAAAGAAAATAAATGGAATCTTGTTTGTTTTGAGGCATTTTTATTTAGATAGTCTTCAATCGTGGCAGATATTCATGAAGGCTAATTGTAATTGTAATGATTGTAACGCCTTTTGTGTAATCTGTGGTGAGAACTAAGCTCCGAAGTCTCCCCGCAACGTCCGCTTGATGCGCCGGATGGCTTTCGCCCAAAAGCCGTTGGTGCGGTGATAATAGCGGGCGAAGGCACGGCGGGCTTCTTGGTTCTCCGCGATGGGGGAAATAGGGACGACGGGGAGCGGATGCATCCACAGGTCGGAAGCATAGAGGCCTCCGCCTCCGCAATTCGTGCCCGTGCCGTCGAATCCGGTGTTCTGCACCAGCGATTTGCCCACGTTCAGCGAAAGGATACCGGCGAGGAACAGGCTGGCGTTCCAGCGTATTGCCCACGAATTGTTCTTGCCGGCTATCTGGCGGCGCAGCATGCGGGTGAAGGGATAATTCCCGTTGAAATCAAAGGTGTGGGTCAGGCGGCGTTCTTCCAGCTGGGCGAGCAAGGCTTTCCCATCGGGATTGAAATGCCGCCAGGCACGTGCCCACGTTGCCCAGCCCCAGCTTCCGGTCCACTTGATAAGGAAGGTGTCGGGCAGCGAAGGGTCTTTCGTGAAGTCGCACGCCTGGATATGTCCTACTCGCTCTTCGTCCTTGTACGTCTCCAGCGCATCGTTCATAAAGCGCAGGAAGTAGGGCGACACCACCAGGTCGTCTTCCAGCACAATCACACGCCCGTAGGCATTGACCTGCGTGCTTACGCCATCGATGATGTTGCGGGCAAGACCCCAGTTCTCGGAGCGTTCGATAAGTGTAACCTGTTTAAAGCCTCCGATGCTCCGGATGTACCGGCGCACTTCGTCCACATTCGGACGGTCTGCCTCGTTTCGGGCTTGGTCGGCATAGATAAAGAGGCGGCTCTCTATTGCCTCAGCATTGGTTTGCAAAGATTCGATAACCCGGCGTGTATGTTCGGGGCGGTTGTAGACGAAAAGGAGAATCGGAGCGTACATGCTTTAATGAATAATTAATAGTTAATAATTAATAGTGGGTTGTTTCATTCAAGTAAGAAGTGCGGCGCTTCCATGCGGGTTCGCCGGCGGATGCATATAACTTCGTGCGTCTTTCCACTTAGCTTCAAGGCGAGATGCAGATAAGTGCATCCGTCTTTCCACTTATGATGCATGAAGGCGAGCAGGCTTTTCTTCACGCAGGCAAGGACGCTATAGGCGAAAGCGTTTCCGAAGGTACGGTTCAGGTTGGTGTACTCGGAGAGCAGATACACGTACTCGGTGCGGAAAAACACCTCACGGGTCATGGGGCGCGACTGGCGGTCGTGGTTCCCGTATGCTTCCGGCACATAGCCCACTTTCAATCCGTGGCGGTGCAGGCGGTTCACGTAGTCCTTGTCTTCGCCATAATGGTAGAAGAGGGGCGAGAATCCGCCCAGCCTTTTCAGCGTGCGGACGGGGATGAACCAGAATGCCGCGTTGATGAAAGGGGCTTCTATCACGTCCTGGTCGTGCGGAATGCGTGCAGGGTCGGTCTGATGCACATAGCTGGCGAATCCATGGTCCAGCCGGTTGCCCGTTCCGTTCAAGTGTACAGGCGAGAGGATGCCGTATTCGGGGTGTTTCTCTGCCTGGGCAGCCAGGAATCCGATGCTGTCCGGTGCCATCCATGCGTCTTGGTTCAGCAGGAATACGGCATCATAGCCTTCTTCCAGCGCAAGGCGCATGCCGATGTTGTTCGCCTGTCCGAAACCTAAGTTCTCTCCGTTGGCGATGAGGCGCACATGCGGGTGAGCGTTCCGGATGGTTTGCATGGTATCGTCTTGCGACCCGTTGTCGATAACCAGCACATCGGTGGGATAATCCGAGTGGGACAGGCTCTCCAGACAAGGTTTTATCCATCGGGTGAAGTTATAAGATACAATGATAGTCAGTATTTTCATGGTTTTATTTTTATATTTTACAATTTAGATTTACTATTTCTCCATGCGGCATTGTAAATAATGCCAATCAGGAGTTAAAAGGGAGTTATAGGTAGTTATCGCCCGCCAATGCGGGCTGGGAGTTAGATGCCAATACCTTTTGCACCGCTTTCAGAAGTAAAGCTATTGGCTTTTAACTCCTGAACGAAGTGATAACTCCTGTGAAACATAACTACGTTTAACTTCTGATTCGCATAAATAGTAAATAGTAAAATCGTAAATCAATCGAATCGCATCTGCAAGGTTGTCCACCGGTCGCGCAGACGCTTGACGAGGCTCACGGCAGGCACGCCCGTCCACGCTTTTGCCTTTTCCCAAAAGCGGGCCTCATCGCCCAGGCCTTTTTGCTTTTCGAGGAGCCGGAAGAGGCGGTACAGCCCCCGCTTTTTCTCGTAAGGCAGATGCCATACGGCAAGATGCTCGTCTCCGGGACGGACGTTGTTGAATTGCGGAGAAGTCCACATCCGCTTTACATAACGGTTTGCTATGGCATTGCGTAAGTCCAGCCGCTCGGCAAGCATGCTGAGCACGTGCGCTTCTTCGTTCAGTTTGGGAGCTTGGAGGCCGGCTCGGGCAAGGTTGAATGCCCAAAGTTCAGGATATGCCTCATTGATACGGCGTACGTTGTCGCCTCTCAGCCCGATGAATTCCCCTCCGTAGTAAGCAAGTGGCAAACGGGGAGGTTTGCTGTAGCAGGCTTCGTAGAACCTTTCCATTTGCGGCAGGGTGATGCCGTTAATTGTAGCGGAACGGTCGGTGATAAACTCATAGAGTGCACTCCCATTGTTGCGGATTTCATCGAAAAGTGGGTCAAGCGGCATACGGCACAAACAATCAGCATCGCACACCAGCAACGTATCATCCGCCTGCATCCGTCCGTCCATCTCGCTAAGAATATCGTATAGATAGAATTGGTTCTGCCATGCTTCGTACCATCCCTTCGGCGGACGCCGTGTATAAGGAAGTGTGACGGTCTCCACGCTTAATTCATCGAACAATTCCAGCAGGAAACGGGGCAATCCTTCACGCTTCAGATTCGTGAAGAACAGCAGCCGTGCCGCAGGGTTATAGTGCCGGAAGGTGCGGAAGAAAGGCACCTGTATCTGCATATACACCGAGTGCACCAGTGCTGAGTCGCCCTTCTGCCCCATCTGCGGGTAGAAGCTCGCCTCGTCCGCCGATTCGCGGTAGAACCAAGTAGCTATGTAATCGGTCATAATTGAGTTGTCTTAAATTCACGTCCAAAGTTAGTTTTATTTTCCGATAATCCACCTTCGAAGCAGAGGAAAGTGTCTTCCGGTCCCCAAAAACCGTGTCCCGAAAACATCCGTGTGGATAAGTTGGCACATTCGGACGTATGCAATATGCCTCTACATGGGATGTTTGCGGTATTCTTTTTTATGATTGTAAAAATCACGGCAGGTAATGCCTTATCCACTCGTTTACGTCGTAGGCGGCGCGGACGGTTTCGGGCACTTCGGCAAGGGGGCTTTCGATGAAGGCGCGGAGCTGTTCTTCCGGATCCTTGCCAAGGATAAAGACGTTTTGCGGACGGTAGAAGTCATAGCGTGCTATCTCCGGATTATCGGTCAAGAGCTTTTTGCCGTAGAAGAGGGCTTCGAGGGGGCGGCGCGTCAGGCCGGTCTGTCCCTTCTGGCTGATGTCGATAACGCAGCGCGTGCGGGCAAGGCGGTCGAGATACTGGGGATAGGTGAGCTTCTCCGCCGGCGTGCGGGGGATAACGAAATCGCACGTGAGGCCTTCGGCTTCAAGGCGTGTGCGGAGGCGTTGCAGCGTGCCGGCGCGGTCTTTGGGCAGGCCGCAGAAGAAGCAATCGGAGTCGATGTTGTCGGGCTGGTGTTCAGGATAACGGAAGTATTGTCCTGTACATGCCATTCCGTAGCGTTCCGCCTCGCAGGGGTCGAAGCTCGTCAGGCGGTATCCGAGGGCGCGGATGGCTTGCAGTTCTTCGGCAGGACGGCGGAAGGTGGTGCCGACGGGGTTGCAATAGTAAATGTAGCAGGGCACTCCCTCGGGCAGGTAAGGGCGGATGGCGCGGAGCACCCGCACGTTGCACGCTTCGTAAATCAGGATGGCATCGCCCGCCTCGGCATGGATAATCCGGTCGAAGTATTTCTTCGGGAACCAATAATATAAGATTCGCTTGGGCAAGGGGATGCGTCCCGCCAGCAGGCTTCGGGTGATTCCTTTGAACCGTCCGGAGGGATAGCGCAGGAAGTCGGGCTGCATCACGATGTGTTGCTTCACTTCGGGACGAATGCCTTCGAATATCTCGCGTGGCGGGCTGATGACGTAGAGGGTGGGCATGCTAATTCTTGAAACGCAGATTTCCGCAGATTTTTATGTCATTTTCGTTGTTACGCCGGATTATAAATCCAGCATAACAGAAGTTTCACTCGCTAATATCTTGTATTGTATAGCTTGTGGATAAAGATGATAC
This sequence comes from Bacteroides sp. An269, assembly GCF_002159755.1. Lineage (NCBI taxonomy): Bacteria > Pseudomonadati > Bacteroidota > Bacteroidia > Bacteroidales > Bacteroidaceae > Bacteroides > Bacteroides sp. An269. The sequence continues at coordinate 31,735 of NZ_NFJG01000008.1, read as the reverse complement.
TGCAACACCTCTTTCTTCTCCCTTTATTGTAAAAGGCTCTTTATTATAGCTAACAGATAATCTTACGTAATATTCAACATTATTTCGTATTCCACCACTTTCTGCTTCTGCTTTAAGATAAAGTTGGGTATTTGCTTTAAATGGACCATACGTTCCTTCCCAACTCGCATTAGAAGTACTGATAGTTTGTTCACCATTTTCAGACACGAAAGTTATTTTTCTTGAAGTTTTTTGAGAAGTGAATCCTCCTAATGGCATATAGACTTCATATTTTGCATAATATCTTGCTTCTTCCGATTGGGAATTATCTTCTATTATATTGTTGTTATCGACAGGATTATCATCAGAACATCCAGTTATCATCGTAAAGGAGAATGCAAATAAAAGAAGTAACAATTTATTTTTCATAAAATAATAATTAAGTGTTTAACATTATGAATAGAGCAAAGATACATCTTTCTATTTCAAATAAAGTAGAAAAAGAGAAGAAATTTTAAATAAAAGCCTTTGGGATGAACGGACGGTTTATGGTCATTTCTTTTTTAACAAATAATCGATGCATTCTTGCAGGATTTCGGCACGGGCGATCCTCATGACGAGGAAATAGCACCCTGCCGCTACAATGACTTTCGTAAGAAAAGTGACGGCGAGCGGGCCTCCTGCCATATAGGCACTCAGCCACCCTGCCGAGCAGGCAAGCAATGCGGAACAGAGAAAAGGAAGCAGGTCGAGTAGTAAGGCTTTTACTTTTAGTCCGATGAACCGCCGGGCAAAGCCTTGCCACACGAACAGCCATACGATGTTGAGGCACACGTTCACGACCACCATTGCGTAGATGCTTCCGCCCAGTTGTATTAATACTAAGACGGTGAGGAGCTGGAGCACGACCTGTGCGATGATATTTCCCATATAGATGTCCGATTTCCCCTGGCTGATGATGAGGCTGGAGAAGAGGGTGTTGAGGGGAACGAAGGCACCTCCGATGCAGAGCAATTGCATCAAGGGGATACTGCCTGTCCACTTTTCGCCTACGGTCAGGAGAATCAGCTCGTGTGTCACGATAGAGAGTCCGAACATCGCCGGAAAAGCAAGGAAGGCACAGAAGCGGAGTATCTTGCGGAACACGCGCAGGGAGCGTTCGCGGTCGTCGCTGATGCTTGCCAGCACGGGTTGTGCCACGCTGCCCATCATTCCTGTAATAAATTGATGCCCCGTGGCGTTCCATTTATTGGCTTGGTTATAATTGCCCACCGCCTGCGGGTTGAAGTATTTTCCCAGTATGACCGAAAGCAGGTTGTTGTTCAGCTGGTTGGCGATATTGGTGATGAGCAACTTGCTGCTGAAAGCGAAGAGCGGCTTCAGCGGGCGGAAATCAATCCGGAACGTAGGACGCCACGGCGAGAAATACCAGCTGCATATCGTCACGACAATCAGGTACGTAAGGCTTTGTGTGGCGATGCCCCAGTAGGAAAATCCGTGGTAGGCAAGCGTGATGCCCAGACATCCCGATAGGATGTGGGCGATGATGCCCGAAAGTGCCTGCTGGCGTACTTTCAGATTGCGGAAAAGATAAGCTCCTTGCGCCGTGCCCAGGCTGGCAATGGGAATGGCAAGAAAGCAATAACGCGCCAACGGGATAAGGGCAGGTTCATGATAGAAACGGGCTATCAGCGGGGCGCAGAAGAACAATACGAGGTAGGCACACACGCCGATGCCGAGACTGCACCAGAATACGGCGTTATAGTCTTCGTGCCGGATGTGCTTTACATTTGCCAGTGCGGCACGGAAGCCGCTTTCTTGCAATGAGTTCCCGATAAGGGTAAAGACGGTGAGCATCCCCACCATGCCGTACTCCGCCGGTCCGAGCATCCGCCCCAGGATGATGCCGAATACGAGCACGAGCAATTGCTGGGCACCGTTGTTAACGGCTCCCCAGAATAGTCCTTTCGCGGTCTTTTCCTTTAATGATTGTTCGGGCATAGGGTTGGTGTTTTTTTCACCACAGATTACACAGATTTATTTATTAGGATTGCCTCTGTGTTTTTATTTTAATTACTTAATCTGTGTAATCTGTGGTGAAAATAAAAAGCTACTTCACTTCGCTACCCGGCTTCACTTCGCGCAAGACGGAAGTGACCGCCAGTGAGCCGTCGAAGTTTTCGGCACTCAATATCATGCCTTCGCTCACTAAGCCGTTCTTGAACTGGCGCGGGGCGAGGTTGGCGATGAACAATACCTGTTTGCCCACCAATTCTTCGGGCTTGTAGTGCTGGGCGATGCCGCTCACGATGGTGCGGTTTTCCAGCCCGTCGGCTATCTTGAATTTCAAGAGCTTTTTCATCTTGGGCACGTTCTCGCATTCCAGCACCGTGCCTACGCGGATGTCCAGCTTGTCGAAGTCCTCGATGCTGATGGTCGGCTTCACAGGGTTTGCCTTGTAGGCGGCAGCTTCGTTTGCCTTCTTGGTGGCAAGCAACTTGTCCACTTGTGCCTGGATGACGTCGTCTTCTATCTTTTCGAAGAGCAGTTCCGCCTTGTTCAGGGCGTGTCCGGCTTCCAGCAGGTCGGTGCGTCCCAGTTGTTCCCAGCTGAAGGTTTCCATGTTCAGCATCTTGCGGAGCTTTTCGGAGCTGAAAGGCAAGAACGGTTCGAAGGCGATAGAAAGGTTTGCTACCAGTTGCAGGGCGATGTTGAGGATAGTTGCCACGCGGTCCATATCCGTTTTCGCTAATTTCCACGGTTCGGTGTCGGCAAGGTATTTGTTGCCGATGCGGGCAAGGTTCATTGCCTCCTTCTGTGCATCGCGGAACTTGAATACGTCAAGCAGTTTCTCTACTTGTGCCTTCACGTCGGCAAATTCCTGCAGGGTTGCTCGGTCGTAATCGTTCAGTTCGCCGCAGGCGGGTACCTTGCCTTCGAAGTATTTGTGGGTCAGCACGAGGGCACGGTTCACGAAGTTTCCGTATACGGCTACCAGTTCATTGTTATTGCGTGCCTGGAAGTCTTTCCATGTAAAGTCATTGTCCTTTGTTTCCGGAGCGTTGGCGGTGAGTACGTAGCGCAATACGTCCTGTTTGCCGGGGAAGTCCTGCAGGTATTCGTGGAGCCATACCGCCCAGTTGCGTGAGGTGGAAATCTTGTCTCCTTCCAGATTCAGGAACTCGTTTGCCGGCACGTTGTCGGGCAGGATATAGCTGCCTTCCGCCTTCAGCATGGCGGGGAACACGATGCAGTGGAACACGATGTTGTCCTTTCCGATAAAGTGTACGAGGCGTGTTTCGGGGTCTTTCCACCATTTCTCCCACGAGTCGGGCAGCAATTCCTTGGTGTTCGAGATGTAACCGATAGGTGCGTCAAACCATACGTAGAGCACTTTTCCTTCGGCTCCCTCTACCGGAACGGGGATACCCCAGTCGAGGTCACGGCTTACGGCGCGCGGCTGAAGTCCCATGTCGAGCCACGACTTGCACTGGCCGTACACGTTGGGGCGCCATTCCTTGTGGTCTTCCAGAATCCACTGGCGCAGCCATGCCTCGTGCTTGTCGAGCGGCAGGTACCAGTGCTTGGTTTCCTTCATTACCGGCTGGCTTCCACTGATGGCACTCTTCGGGTTGATAAGTTCGGTAGGCGAGAGCGTGGAACCGCACTTCTCGCACTGGTCGCCGTAAGCACCCTCGGCGTGGCAACGCGGACATTCGCCCGTGATGTAGCGGTCGGCAAGGAAAGTCTTCGCTTCCTCGTCGTAGTATTGCATCGAGGTCTTTTCTACGAACTCGCCCTTGTCGTAAAGGGTACGGAAGAATGCCGATGCCGTGTCGTGGTGCACCTTCGAAGTGGTACGCCCGTACACATCGAACGAGATGCCGAACTCCTTGAACGAGTCGCGGATGAGCGTGTGATAGCGGTCCACGATGTCCTGCGGCGTGCATCCTTCCTTCTTGGCGCGGATGGTGATGGGCACGCCGTGCTCGTCCGAGCCTCCGATGAATAATACTTCTTCTTTCTTCAGGCGCAGGTAGCGCACGTAGATGTCGGCAGGCACATATACGCCCGCCAGGTGTCCGATGTGGACCGGCCCGTTGGCGTAAGGCAATGCCGAGGTGACAGTAGTCCGTTTGAATTTCTTTTCCATATAGCGTATGTTTTTTCTTTGATACTAAATAACTTTTGCAAAGATAGCGAATTTAAATGAAGAATGAAGAACGAAGAATAAAGAATCTTGCGGTTGCGCTTTTTCCTTCTTTTCCCTAAATTTGCAGAGACCAAAACCTTATGTGCGTATGAAACCGATGATATGTTTCTTATTGCTTGCCTTAGGAGCTTGCGGAGGACAGCAGAAGACCGAAAGTCCGCTTGCGGCTGAAACCGATACGATACGGGTAAAGGAACCGGACAAAGAACCGATAACCTTGGAGCGTGAGACCGGAAAGCCGGTCTATGACATGATAGAAGGAGATACGGTCTACAGATATGCGGACAGCGGGCCGGAGTTTTCCATTCCTAAGCCTTACGGCTCGGAATATAATACGGGCTTGGAACACTACATACAGGAAGCCGTGAAGGACATCCACATCGGTGAAGGCATCTCTGTGGTCTCTTTTGTGGTCAATAAAATGGGATTACCTTGTCACGTCACCCTCGCAAGGTCGGCAAAGGTATTTGCGCCTGATGCCCGTTCATACCGCCAAATGGATTCCATTGCTTGCGAGGTGGTCCGCAACCTGCCCTACTTCATCCCTGCCAGCCTTAACGGGGAGCCGGTCAACCATCTGATAGGAGTAGCGGTAAGGTTTAAATAAATGGGTAGTATTCAGATTATTTAAAAGGTTGTTATTATCTTCTTTTCTCAGCGCAGATAACTTCGTCTGGTGTAAGATTAATAATCTTCCGCTTGTAAGATTAATAATCTTGCAGCCTGAAGATTATTAATCTTACAGCGGATAGACCTATATGCGTTGAAAGCTATGAATACCATTCCTGCAAACTCTTTAGGGCTGTAACAGGCATGAAACCATAGGCAAAAGCGTAATGTCCAAACGTATGGACATAAAAAAAGGAGTACCGCTGTACTCCAACCTTTGTTAACCTTAAATCTAATACTATGAAAAACACGTTGCAAAGGTACGGACTTCTGGGAAATATGCAAATGTTTTGACTAAAATAAAATGTTTTATAACAAGAATTAAGGGATGACAACCTCTGTTTTCAGTACGGCTCTTTTTTAAGCGGTGTTTTTGTGTTTTCTTTTGAAATCTGGAAAGAAACATGGTGAACTGTTTTGAATTTATCGTGTGCTGATTTGGAATGAGTTTTTGATGTATATTCGCTTGTGTGATATATGTAGCTTTTTTGTTAAAGAAATGCAAAATGCAGCACTTGTAAGGTTACAACTTGCGGATTGTTTTTCTAACTTCGCGCCGGATTTAGAAAGAGTCCGCCCTACGAATATGACACAGAAGAAAACTTACATCGTCCGTTTTAGTAACAAAATTCATGATTTCCACGCATGGGGCGTGGCGGCTTTGATTTGATGGCCGGCTTCGGTATACGACAACGGGGATTTCTATTTTTTCATTCAACCATTTTTTAATCAGTTACATTATGAGCAAAAACTTTAGGCTCATAGTGCCTTGCTTGGTGGCACTATGCAGCCTGCATCTTTGTGCCCAACCGCGAGTGATGGGCATCGATGAACTGTTCCGCCTTGCCGATGTGAACAGTACAAGTATACAGGCGTATGCGACAGGAAAAGAAGCTGCCGCCGAAGCACTGAAGGCGGCAAAAGCGCAACGTCTGCCTGACATCAGCGCCTCGCTTTCGGGCAGCTATTGGGGCGACGGGAAGCTGTGGAACCGCGATTTTGGCAATGCCACCCACATTGACATGCCCCACTGGGGGAACAATTTCGCCCTCGAAGCCCAACAGGTTATCTATGCCGGAGGGGCGGTGAACAGCGGTATCGAGCTGGCAAGGCTTGATAAGCAAAAGGCGGAACTGGACTGGGAGAAGAACCGGCAGGATGTCCGCTTCCAGCTCGTGGGATATTACCTCGACTTGTACAAGCTGAACAACCAGGCGCAGGTGCTGGAAAAAACCCTCGCCCTCGTCCTGCAGGTGATAGCCGACATGCAGGCACGGCGCGAGCAGGGCACCGCTTTGCAAAACGACATCACCCGCTATGAGTTTCAGAAAGAAAATCTGAAACTGCAATTGGCGAAGGTGAACGATGCGTGCAAGATAGTAAACCACCGGTTGGTGACTATCCTGCACTTGCCCGAAGAGACGGTCGTCGTGCCTGACACAACCCTGCTTGCCACCGAAGTGCAGACACTAAGCGAAAATGACTGGCAGGAGCTTGCCACACAGACCAACATCGACTTGCGGAAGGCGGCGACGGGCATCGAGACGAGCAAGCAACTGGTGAAACGCGAACACTCGGAACGCTTGCCTAAGGTGTCGCTCTTTGCCGCCGAACATCTGGATGGACCTATCACTATCGAAGTACCCGTTTTGGACAACAACTTCAACTACTGGTACGTGGGCGTAAGTGTGAGTTATAACTTCTCGTCGCTCTTCAAGAATACCCGCAAGCTGAAGCAGGCACGGCTGAACGTGCGCCGGGCGCAAGAGACACACGGGCTGGCACAAGAGCAGGTGGAAAATGCCGTGCAGGCAAGCTATACTTCTCTGCTGACTGCTTTTACCGAGCTGCGGACTCAGGAGAAGAACGTGCAGCTTGCTAATGAGAATTACAGCGTGACCAGCAACCGTTATCGCAACGAGCTTGCCCTGCTGACCGACATGTTGGATGCCGGCAACACCAAACTGAGCGCCGATCTTGCACTGGTGAACGCCCGCATCGACTTGGTTTACCATTATTATCAGATGAGATATGTGACACATACGTTGTAATTTTAAGGAGTTAAAAGAGTTAGAGGAGTTATCACTCCGCTTCGCTTCGTTAGAAGTTAAGCCAATAGTTTTTACTCCTTAACTTCTTAACTCCTTAACTCCTAAACTCCTTAATTTCTTAACTCCTTAATTTCTTAACTTCTTAACTACCAAACTCAATAGACTTATGCTTACAAGAAAGACTAAAAAACAGATTTATAATACCGTAGTGATTGCCCTGCTTGCCGTGGGACTGGTTTACGTTTGCTCGCGCTTCATTCATTTGGGCGTGGAATATACCGATAATGCGCAGGTGCGCCAACATATTACGCCCGTCAATACCCGTGTGCAGGGTTTTATCAAGAAGATTTGTTTCGAAGAATACCAGCCGGTGCGCAAAGGCGATACCTTGCTGGTAATAGAAGACACCGAATTCCGCCTGCGTCTTGCTCAGGCAGAAGCTGACCTTGCCAACGCCCTTTCGGGACGCCGTGCCACATCGACCGGTATCGCTACTACACAAAACAACCTGCGTGTAAGCGATGCGGGCATCGAAGAAGTGCGGGTGCAGATGCAGAACGCCGAGCGTGAATGGCACCGCTACGAGAAACTTCTGAAGCAAGATGCCGTGACACCCCAGCAATACGATCAGGTGCACACGGCATACGAAGCTATTAAGGCACGTTATGAACAGCTCTTGCGTGCCAAGCAATCGACCGCCCTCACCCGTGATGAGCAGACGCACCGGCTGGAGCAGAACGAAGCGGGCATCCGGCTGGCGGAAGCAGCCGTGGATTTGGCAAAGCTGAACCTGTCGTACACCGTGATTGTCGCCACTTGCGACGGCGTGACGGGGCGCAAGGATATTCATGAAGGGCAGCTGGTGCAGCCCGGACAAACAATGGTGGATATCGTAGACGGGCAGGACTTGTGGGTCATTGCCAACTACCGTGAGACCCAACTTCCGTACATTCATGTAGGCTCGGAAGTGATGCTTACCGCTGATGCCGTTCCGGGTGTGACCTATACCGGCACGGTGGAATCTATCTCGGATGCCACGGGAGCCGCCTTCTCGCTCATCCCACAAGACAATGCTACAGGCAACTTTGTAAAGGTGGAACAGCGCGTGCCTGTCCGTATCAGCCTGAAAGGTAACGATGTGGAGAAGCTGAGTCTTCTGCGTGCTGGGCTGAATGTGGAATGTAAAGTGAAGCGTTGAGATGGGAGCGCCTGTACTTAACGGACCGTTCACGATGCCGATGGTCCGCGGCTTTGTGCCCCGTCTCATGCAGCCCTGGCTTTATGTCTTTATGGCAGTCACGTTCCAGCTTTCGGGAGGGCTTTATCTGGGTACGCTGGCAGAGATGATGGGTGAAACCACCCTGATGCGCGAGGACTTGCTAATGTGTCTTTATGCCAACCTGGCGGGAATGGCGATTTATTTCCCTCTGCTGTTCCGGATGAAGTTCCGTTTCACCAACAAGACGTTGCTGGCGGTATCTGCTACGGGTGTGTTGGTGTGCAACTTGGCTGCACCACACGTTACGTTCCTGCCCTTGCTTTGGGTAATCTGTTTCGTGGAGGGCATCTGCAAGATACAGGGTACTTTCGAATGTATGTCCACCATCCAGCTTTGGATGACGCCAAAGCGTGATTTCACGGTGTTCTTCCCCATGCTGCACATTATTATATTAGGGAGCATGCAGGTGTCCGACCTTCTTGCCACTTATCTGATGCATTACTATCATTGGTCGTACATGCATTGGTTCATGGCGGGGGTGATGATGGTTGACTTGTTGATAATCACCCTTTGTACACGGCATTTCCGCATCGTCAAGAAGTTCCCGCTTTTCGGCATCGACTGGCTGGGAGCCTTGTTGTGGGCGCTGCTCTTGCTGGAAGTGGCTTATTTCTTCTGTTACGGAGAGTTTTACGACTGGTGGAACAGTCCTGTTATTCGCGTGCTGGCAGTGATGATTGTGTCCACGCTGGCGGTGTGTGTCGGACGGATGCTTCATGTGCGCCATCCTTTCCTCGAACCGAAGATGTGGACATACAGGCATCTTTTCCCCATCTTGCTGCTCATTATGCTGGTCGAAATGTACCTTGCCGCCGAACGTTCGCTGGAAGAAGTGTTCTACGAGAGCGTGATGCATTATGAGGCGTTGGTCAGCGTCCGGCTCGACTGGCTGGTGCTGGCGGGTGTGGTGGCAGGCTGTCTTTTCGCTTACTGGTGGATGCACGTAAGACGGTTCAGTTATTTGCGCCTTCTGGCGGTAGGCATAGCTGTGCTGGCGTGTTATCTTGTAGGCTTTTATTTCACGCTTTCGTCAGAAATTCATATTTCTCAGCTTTATCTGCCTGTAGCGTGCCGTGGATTCGCCTATGCCGTACTGAGTGCTACGTTTATGGTCTGTCTGGAAGAAATTATGACGTTTCAGCACTTCTTCCAGGCGTTGAGTGTGTTCAATATGCTGCACATGGTGGTAGGCGGTGTACTGGGGGCAGCCGTCTATACCGAAGGTCTGTCTTACTACATGGCGGATAATCTGGCGCGTTACGGCACTGCTATTGATAACGTAGCAGTCAGCTCCTCGCCTTTCGATTTAGGCGGATATATGCCGGGGTTCATCGAACGGATGATGGAAGTGAGCATCAAGCAAATCTATGGCTGGGTGATTTACGCCTGCCTTCTGCTGTTCCTTCTCTTCTTGCTTTACGATGCTCCTATCCGTCGCGAACTGAAACAGATGCCCGGCTGGCGTGCTTTGAGGCGTGAGGCGGAAAAAGCTTTCAGGTAAACGGGTTTGGAGATAACATACAGACGGACACAGATTTTTCTCGATACCTTTTATTATATAAGGTGTTTATGTAAATTCTGTGTCCGTCTTGTGTTTCATTGATGCGTTATGAAGTTAAGGGGCTGAGCAAAATTTAAACAGGTTAAAGGATGCCGGTTGTTTTATTCCACTACTGTTTCTACAGGTGTTCCGATACAGCCGTTGGGCATCTGTATGCGAAGCAGGGCACAGACGGTGGCGGCAATGTCAGTCATGTGTACAGGGTGGAAAGTATTACCCGATTCGATGTGCCAACCCATGAAAAACAGCGGGATATGTGCATCATAAGGATTCCATACGCCGTGGTCGGTACCACCTGTTTTATCAGGTCGGTCAATGTTGTACCAGCCGGGTTGCATGATGAGCTGAATGTCACCGCTGCGCAGTCGGTTGTAACCATTGATGGCACGTTCGCGCACATCGGCAGGTAGGGTGGCGTTACTCAGGTCTTCCATGTCTGCCACGTAGGCAAATTGTGGGTAACTTTTCAGGAAATCAATGGCGCAGGCTTTTGCGGCGCGTAAATCAATGTTTGCTTGGCGGATGTATGCATGGTCGAAGAATACTTGATAGTTAAGGATGTCTTTCACCAGTGGATGGCCAGAGCCGAACTGTTTGTCAAGCACAGCATTGAGCGAATCTTTGACAGTGCCCGCATACCAGCCCCCGGCAGGAATTCCACAGTCTTGCATCAGGCGGAAATTGTGGGCGGCTGCATGGTCGGCAGTAAGGAAGAGAAGGTAGTTATTCTTACCTATCGTCTCGTCCAGCGTACGGAAAAAGTCGGCAAGGTCACGGTCAAGACGGAGATAAGTATCTTCTGTTTCGATGGCATAAGTTCCGAACTGGTGTCCTACGTAGTCGGTTGACGAAAGACTGACGGTGAGCATATCAGTTTCGGAACCTTGACCCAGTTGTTCACCTTTCAGTACAGCCTTGGCTAGTTCCAGCGTGAGCGAGTTGCCATAAGGAGTGGTGCGGATGACACTGTAGCCTTTCTGTTCGAACAGGTGTGAGGTGGGCACGGGCAGTATAGGAGTGTCGGCAAGGGGTAATTCGTAAGCAGTGCTGTCGGCTGTGCTTGCAGTGTAGGTCTCGATGGGGTAGAGGGTGTCCCAGTCTTGCAAGAGATATTGTCGGGCAAGGTCACGTTGGTTGAAGTCGTTCAGCCATTGGGGAAGTGATTTCCGGTAATAAGTGCTGGTGATGAAGCGTCCGGTCTCGTCATCGAACCAATAGGCTGCATCGGGTGTATGTCCGGCAGGAAGAATCGAAGCGCGGTCTTTCAAGGCTACGCCGATGACGCGCGAACGGAAGTTGGTAGCAAGTTTCAGTTCGTCGCCGATAGTGGTGACCAATAAGTTGCGTGGTGACATTTTGCCGGCAGGACTGTTGCTTCCCACACCTGTTACGGTAGGATCGTCGGTACAATATACCAGTGTATCATTCTTGTAGAAATTGTTTCCTGCAATGCCATGGATAGAGGGTACGGAACCGGTATAGATAGACGAGTGCCCGATGGCGGTCACGGTGGGTATGTAGTTGAGATGAGTGTTGTCGCAACTGAAGCCTTCGTTCATCAGGCGCCGGAAGCCTCCTTCTCCGAAACGCGGATAGAAACGGTAGAGGTAATCCCAACGCATCTGGTCGACTACAATGCCGATTACTAATCGGGGACGCTCTACGTGTGGCGAATTGGTTTGTGCCTTTATCACGAAGCTGCAACACAAGCATAATAACAGGGTGATGAAACTTTTTTTCATAATTTCTTGTCTTTTTTGATTCGGGTGCAAAGGTGTAGTTTTTGTGTTACAGGGGCGTGAAACAGGTATTACAAAAGTGATACGAATCAGATTGTCGGGATTCTTGTCCTGTCTGTCAAAAATATGAAGATTCCTTATGCTTCGTTCTTTATTCTTCATTAGAATTGCGTATCTTTGCCCCATGCTTATGTAAAAAATGAATGTGATATGAATGAGACTGATGCTGCTGTCCGCCGGCGTGCCATATACGGGGTGACGCTGGCAGGCAGCGTGGTAAATGTCGTGCTGGTGCTGTGTAAGTTTGCTGCAGGCATATTGGGACGCAGTGCCGCGATGATAGCTGATGCGGTACACTCATTATCCGATTTGGCTACAGATGTGATTGTATTGGTGTTTGTGCGTATTTCAGACAAGCCGGAAGACAAAGGACACGATTATGGACACGGAAAATATGAAACCTTTGCCACCTTGCTGATTGGCGTGGCATTACTGGTGGTAGGTATTGGTATCCTATGGAGCGGAGGCGAACAGATTTACGCTTTTTTACAGGGGGAAACGTTGCCTTCGCCGGGTTGGATTGCCTTGTGGGCAGCATTGTTTTCAATTGTGTCGAAAGAGGTTCTGTTTCATTACACACGTCTGGTAGGAAGGAAATACGATAGTCCGGCGGTGATAGCTAACGCCTGGCATCACCGGAGTGATTCGTTTTCGTCTATAGGGACAGCAGTAGGTATCGGCGGCGCCATTTTGTTGGGCGAAGACTGGCGGGTACTCGACCCTTTGGCGGCAGTTATCGTAAGTTTTTTTATTATTCATGTGGCGATAAAGCAATTGGGACCTTGTCTGGACGAACTGTTGGAACGTTCGTTGCCCGATGATGTGGAACGTCATATCACCGACTTGGTGCTTTCGGTACCTGGTGTATCACAGCCGCACCATTTGCGCACGAGGCGTATAGGCAACCGTTATGCGATAGATGTGCATATCCGGATGGATGGCAATATGCCTTTGAGTGAGGCGCACGACCGTGCCACGCAAGTAGAGCAGAAATTGCGTGACACATATGGGAAGGATACATACATCAACATCCATGTAGAGCCGATGAAATGAAGAATTAAGAATGAAGAATATAGGAAACATGAAGATATTAGTGACAGGCGCAAGCGGATTCATCGGCAGTTTTTTGGTCGAAGGAGGATTGGAACGTGGCATGCACGTATGGGCAGGTGTAAGGCAGAGTAGCAGCCGGAAATATCTGCAGGATGAGCGTATCTGTTTTGCCGAACTCGATTTTACAGATTCCGATCATTTGGAAGAACAGCTGAAGCGACATAAAAAAGAGCATGACGGGTGGGATTGCATTATCCACTGTGCGGGTGTGACAAAATGCCTGCATCAGGCAGACTTCGAAATAGGCAATTATTGGGCTACGCGTCATTTTGTCGAAGTGTTGATAAGATTGGACATGGTGCCACGTCAGTTCGTTTACCTTAGTTCGCTGAGTGTGTTCGGTCCCATACACGAACGTGACTATCTGTCCATAGGTGAGTGCGACACGCCACAACCCAATACGGCATACGGGGTGAGCAAGCTTCATACCGAAGCATACATACGTTCACTGGAAAACTTGCCGTGGGTGATATTCCGCCCTACGGGAGTATACGGTCCTCGTGAGCGTGATTATTTCCTGATGGCTCAATCCATATCGCGCCATTTGGACATCGTTGCCGGTTTCCGCCGGCAAGATCTTACGTTTGTGTATGTGACCGATTTGGTGCAGGCCATTTATTTGGCTGTGGAAAAGCAGGTGACGGGACGCGCTTATTTCGTAAGCGATGGCGAAGTGTATAGTAGCCGCACGTTCTCCGACTTGATACGGACCGAATTGGGACATCCTTGGCTGGTACGTTTTACGTGTCCGCTTGGGTTGTTGAAGATTATTTCGTCTGTGGCAGGAAACGTGGCGAAACTGATGCATAAACCCAGTACGCTTAATCCCGACAAATATAAGATTATGAAACAGCGTAATTGGCGGTGCGACATAGCTCCGTTGGAAAACGAACTGGGTTACCAGCCTGCATATCCGCTGGAGAGAGGAGTAAAAGAAACAATCAGATGGTATAAGAAAGAGGGATGGCTATAAAATTATTCGAACGGGTAGAAAGCGGTAAGGAACTGTTTGCCGTAGAGACAATCAGCTTGATTTATAATGCACTGACCAGTTTTTTGGTTTTGTTGCTGTATCAGCGTATGGACCATCCGGGCACAATGTTACTGGAACGTTTGGGTATTGTGATTCTGACATTTGTGCTGATATTCCTGTATCAGGCGTTTCCGTGCAGGCTGACAGCATTTGTCCGTATGGTGGTGCAGATGAGTCTGCTTGCTTATTGGTATCCCGATACGTTTGAATTCAATCGTTTGTTCCCGAACCTTGATTATTTGTTTGCACGCAATGAGCAGGCATTGTTCGGGTGCCAGCCTTCGGTAGAGTTCAGCGAGCATTGTCCATCCATCTGGTTCAGCGAGCCGTTTAATATGGGCTATTTTTTTTATTATCCGATGATGCTCATTGTGGTACTTTATTACTTCGTGAAGCGTTTCGAGTGGTTCGAGAAGATTTGCTTTGTGCTGGTCACTTCGTTCTTCATTTATTATTTGGTTTATATTATGTTACCTGTGGCAGGACCGCAGTTCTATTTCCCGGCTATTGGGATGGACAGGGTGAATGCGTGCGATTTTCCTCCTATTGGCGATTATTTCAATACGAATGATTACTTGATACCGGGACCGGGGTTCGACCATGGTTTTTTCTTTAATTTAGTGGAGGCTTCACAAGAAGTGGGCGAACGGCCTACGGCGGCTTTCCCCAGTTCGCACGTAGGTATATCTACCATTGTGATGATTATGGCGTGGCGGGTCAATCGGAGGCTGGCATATTTCCTGGCACCTTTTTATGTGTTGTTGTGTTGTGCAACGGTTTATATTCAGGCGCATTATCTGGTCGATTCCATAGCCGGTTTCTTTACCGCCTTTTTCGTTTACCAGCTTGCCACCCTGATGTATAAGCGCTGGTTTATCTCGCCGGCGTTCAAGTACTTTAAGTAATTAAGAATGAAGAATGAAGAATTGCTTCGCCCGCATGGAAATTCTTCATTCTTCATTCTTAATTTTTCATTCAAAAAGATTCTTTATTTTTCCGTAACTTTTTTCGCGACTTTGCGTCTAACAAGTAGAACATAAACAATTAAACGAACAGAAACTATGAAACATTTTTCAATGATTGTGGCATCATGTGTCTTGGCAATGATGCTTACCGTTTCCGGATGCTACGCCGGAAGCAGAAACGTGGTAAAACCCAGCAAGAATTATGTGACCCAGAAAGTATCGCTTACCGGCATTGATGCTATTCGTTCGTCTTCATCGGTAGATGTAGTCTATACGCAGGCTTCGGGTACACCCTATGCCGAAATCTATGCACCTGATAACATTGTGCCTTTGATAAAAGTAGAACAGGAAGGAAGTAAGTTGCATGTAGGTTTCAAGAGCGGTACATCTATTACTGGAAGATATAAATGCGAAGTGCGTGTGTATGCTCCCGAAGTGACTTCGTTCTCCACATCCAGTTCGTCCGACATTATCTTGGCAAACGGCTTGAAGACC
This sequence comes from Bacteroides sp. An269, assembly GCF_002159755.1. NCBI lineage: Bacteria > Pseudomonadati > Bacteroidota > Bacteroidia > Bacteroidales > Bacteroidaceae > Bacteroides > Bacteroides sp. An269. The sequence continues at coordinate 16,578 of NZ_NFJG01000008.1, read as the reverse complement.
CAAAAGGCTGTATCGTTCCGTGCATCGAGTAGCGGCGACATCAAGGCAAGGGCTGTAGCTTGTGCCGATGTGGAAATGATTACGCAGAGCAGCGGCGACATCGTGGTAGATGCTGTCCGGTGCGGGCAGCTGAGTCTGGATACGCAGAGCAGCGGCGATATCAAGGTGAATACCGCCCAATGCAGTGGAGCCGTTATCGAATCCAGTTCGGCAGGCGACTGCACGGTAAAGAACCTGACCTGTGAAGGTGATGTGAAAGCATCTACCAGCTCATCGAGCGATATCAAGCTTGCCGGCACATGCCGTAACGCTACGTTCAGTGCCAGTTCGGCAGGCGGCATCTATGCCAAGGACCTGCTGGCGAAAGATGTAAAGGCGACCGCCTCTTCGGCAGGCGATATCGAGTGTAACGCCAGCGGCGTGCTTTCCACTTCGGTGTCAAGTGCCGGCGATATCCGTTATAAAGGTACCCCCACCCGTGTAGAAGGCAAGATAAAAGGGGTTTCTAAAATGAAGGATTAAAGTGTGGCCTCAGTACGTCATCCGCAGGGTGAACAGCAGATTGCGGGGGCGGATGTGGTAGCTGCGTGATACGGTGCTGGCTTCATCGGTGAAAGAGGTATAGGCGTATTCTCTTTCGTCCAGCAAGTTGGTGGCGGCAAGCTCCATGTCCATCCGTTTGGAGAGTTTGTATGACACCACGGCATCGGCAAGGAAGAAATCCCGCTTGCGGCTATCTGCTTCCCGGTTGCGGTAATGCCCGCCTTTTAGTAAAATGCTGAGCTTTGCGGCGGGTGTTATCCGCAGGCTGAGGCTTTGCTCTAATGAGGCGGTATTCGTTTCGCTTCCTTCTTCTTCCAGCCTTAACTTGCTTTTCCCATAGTTTAACTCATAGTGCAGGGTAATTTTTTCCGTCAGGTCCGCTTCGATGCGCGGCCCGATGCTCCACATTGTGCGCACGTTCGGTATCCGTTCTTCGTTGCGCACCAGCACCGCATGGCGGTTGGTGTACATCCCTTTCAGGTAGATGTAGCAGTTTAGGAAATCGAATCCTTTTGATACATTGCCGTTCACGTCCAGCTGGCGTGCCGTGTTTTCTCCCTGCTGGTATGAAGTGACGATGAAATCTCCTTCGAATTGCTGATGGGTCAGGTAGGGCAGGCTCATTCAGTTGTGCGACACCGATACATCGGCAAACAGTTCGTCCAAAGGACGCTTGTAGTAGATGCCACCTTCGATGTATTTGCTGGTGCTCAGCCCGTATACGGGATAACCTTTCATCAGCGTGCGGTAAGAATCCATCAGGTAACCCGGATAGAAAGAGGCATCACCGAGCGGACGGCTGGTGATTCCGTCCGAAAGGTCGATGTCCCAGCGTGCGCTTAGGGTATACGACAGGTACAGGTCTGGATTGAACAACACACGGGTCGAGGGGCTTTTCAGCCCGTTTGCCTTTTCCTTATATAGATAATGGTAGAAGTTGACGGGCAGCGCAAGTCGGGTCTTCAGCCTGCGCCACGTATATTCCAGTTTGGGGGTGAGGTAGAGCTGCGTGTAGTTCATGCCCGAACCTTCCTCGTCATTATCGGTCAGCGTTACGCCCTCCAGTTCCGATGCCATGTCGCGCCACATCACTTTGGCTCCGGCTCCTAGGCTTACCGTGACTTGCCCTATGGCGAATCCATAATCCACTTTGTTGTCCGAGAACAGTTTTCGCTGCTCTATCCGCTGGCTGCGTGTTTCGTCTCCGTACGTCACGTCCATCCGTTGCGGATGGTCTTGCACGAAGGTGTACGAGGTGAAGATGATGAACTTGTTGCCGAACCGCTTCAGCAGGTAGAGGTCGTTGGTCAGCTGTTTGTCGGGCGACCAGGCATCTTGGGTGTTGGGGATGGTTCCGCTCACGCCGTCATTCTTGTCCAGCCATGCGAAGTCTGCCATCAGGCGTTCGGTCAGGTTGTAGGTGTCTTCGTTCGCTTCCAGCCGTATCTCGGCGGAAAGCTGCTGTTGCTCGAAGAGCGAACTCTCTTTTTCGCGGATGGTGGTGGTATCGGCATTCGCTTGGAAATATTGCGTCACGGTCTGCTTGTCCGATTCGGTTCGGTGGTTCATGTAGCCGATGCCTACGGTCACGTTCATTCCGTTCTTCAGTTGGAACAGGTTGTTCGAAGTCGCCTGATGGGTGCGGTTGAACAGCTCGCGCTCTTTGTTCAGTGCCTGTACTGCCGGAGGCACGATGCGGATGTAGTCGGTCAGCTTTTCGCGCCGGTAGCGTGTGGCGTTGATGTCGAACGATTTGAACTCGCGGGTTACGTCCCTGCCCGTGTTGTTGGTCTTGTAGGTGTTGAGCGACTGGAATTTCTTGTTGAACTGCATGGCTATCAGTTCCTCGTCCCATAGTACCGATGCAGGCGCGGCAAGCCCGATTCCTCCTTTCACGCTTCCTATCCACCGTTGCTTCACGTTCTCTTTCAGGCGCAGGTTGATGGCTGCCTGGTCCGAAAGGCTCAGTCCGTTCAGTGCCTTGATGGGCTGGTGGTTCTCCATCACCTCCACGCTGTTCACGTCTTGGTTGGAGATGCTGTTGGTGGCGATGCCGTACTTTCCGCCCAGCAGGTCTTTGCCCTCGATGTAGAATTTGTTGATGGGCGTGCCTTGGTACGAAATCTTCCCGTCATCCGCTACCTGTATGCCGGGCAGCTTCTTCAGGATGTCCCCGATGGTGCGGTCGCCCTCTTTCGAGAAGCGTGCTACATTATAGATGATCGTATCTCCTTGCGCCCGTATCTTCGGTGCTTTCACGATGACCTCCCGGATGCTGATTTCTTCGGGTTGCAAGCCGATGCGGTAGGTTTGGTCTTGCGGCTGGATAGGGCGGGTCACGGCTGCATAGCCCAGGCAAGAGAAGCGTATCACCGCACGGCTTGCCTTTGTGCTGTCCACGTTCAGGCTGAATGTCCCGTCCTCGTCCGTAATGGCAAAGGCAAGGATGCTTTTTCCGTCTGCCCGGCAGACTGTTACACTTACTCCTTGTAAGGAGACTTGCTTGGCGGAATCGGTCACTTTGCCCGTTAATGTCCGTTGCTGGGCGCAGAGGGAAGAAGCGAGGCATGTCGCTAAGAGGCAGAAGATAAGGTTTCGCATGAGTGAAGGAGGAATGTTATGGGGGTAAAACAGTTTCTTAGTATTGGTGATAATCAGTTTCCATAAAATCGTATTTGTCAATTCGTGGTAGTTGTTTCAGGAAATCTATACGGCTTATCTTTTCTACTTCAGGCTGAAGTTCGCTTCTGATATTGTAAAAGCATACAGGGGTAAGGTTGTTCTTTTTTATGTTTACCAATGTAAAATGATAATGGTTCTTCGTATCATACACTTCAGTAATCAGCCCAGGCAAGCCATTGAACTTCCACGGTCCATCCGAGTAAGGAAGCTGGGTAGTGTACCATGCCTTGTAATCTCTGCCTCGGAATGAACAGGTGGCTAAATGGCATTTGTATCCGCATACGGTCTTTACGCTATCATCCACTAATGCCCATGCTTGTTTTTCGTAATCTTCTTCTATCTGGTAAACCGTGGCTCTGGGCGCCCATGTGGTGAGTTTGCCTTTCGGGTAATTTTTATAATAGAATTCATTTACAATTTTCGATGTAGGTATAACTATTGTACCGGTGGTATCTTCCATCGCTGCATCGAATAGCTTGCCGAACAATTCCCTTCCATCAGGAGTATTGACTAACGAATCGACAAAGAAAGTCGATTGCGGATAGCATTGGCTTACGTTTTTTCCGATGCGCAAGACCATCGTATCTACCACTATATCCGTACCTAATGTGTCTTTCTTTTGTACCCATTTGTATCGGCATTCCAACAGAGCGGGTTCGATTACTTGGGTGATGGTTTCGATTTGCGCTTGTGCGGCTTGCAAGGCAAGCAGCAAGGTGAAGGGAATAGTTATTCGTTTCATACTGATAAGTTTTTTGAATATCCGCAAACATCCCATGTAGGGGCGTATCGCATACGCCCGAATGCGCCAACTAATCCACGTAGATGTTTTCAGGGCGTATACGATACGCCCCTACATGGGAAATTGGGTAAAATGCGGACATTCATTTAAGGTTTTTATTGGTGGTAATCCAGTTCTAAAAAATCGTATCGTGTATATTTCAGTTTGTCGGCTGCTTTGTCTTTTGACTGGCGGTCTTTTCTTAGGTAGTCCAAACGGGTTGTCTTTTCGAATACCTTTTCCCAATAATTGTAGAAAGTAACGGGTTGCAGATTCTGGGTTTGGATGCCGGTCAGAGTATAGTGGTAATAGTCTTGGCTGTCGTATGCTTCCACTATCAAGCCGGGAAGTCCTCCGAGTTTCCACGGTCCGTTATCAATAGGGATATCGGGGGTAAACCAAGCGTACCATAACCTGCCTCTGAACCGGGTGGTGGCAAGCTGGCAAGTATATCCCAGTACTTGTTTGGTGGAATCTTGCATTTCCCATGCCTGCCGGGGTGTTTCTTCCGAGAAATAAAGATATACGATAGGAGTTTTCATGTCTTCTCCTCCTTGAGTGATGTAAGTTGTGATAATTCCTTTTTGTGGATATGATTTATAAATGTATCCGTTTGTCCGTTTGCATATCAAGTTATCATTGTTGCGTGTACGAATGGATTCGAGTGTTTTGTCTATGGCAATCTTTCTTCCTGTCAGGTCTGTCCACATGGAGTCTCCTTGCAGGGTGTACCAGCTATAGAACTGGCTGACATTCTTTCCTATCCGCAAAATCATCTGGTCTTTCATCACTTGGCTGCGGTCGAGTGTGTCTCGTACAGCAGTATGGTCGTACTGGCATTCCATGATGGCTGGCTCTATCACCGTCCGCTTCTCTGCGAATGCTTGTGAAGCGAAGGTGAAGAGTAACCCTCCAATTAGATAAAGTGTGTTCATAAAAGATATGCTGTTATTCGTGGTAATCAGTTTCCATGAAATCAAAGTTATGTTTGTTCTTTTTTGCCGATTCCTTCAAAAACGCAATTCGGTCTTTCTTAGGCACTTCCTGTAAGGATTCGGCTTTCAGCTTATAGAAACATACCGGAGGGAGATGGTCTTTTTTTACGCTGACCAAAGTAAAGTGATAATGGTTCTTGGTGTCATACACTTCGGTAATCAGTCCGGGCAGTCCGTTGAATTTCCACGGTCCCTCCTGATAAGGGATTTCGGTAGTGTACCATGCCTTGTATTCCCTTCCTTGGAAGTGGCAGGTGGCAAGCTGGCAGGAATAGCCCAAGATAGTTTTCGTGCTGTCCGCCACGATAGTCCATGCTTGTTTCTGGTAGTTTTCTTCTATTCGTATCGGTGTGGGTGCAAAGGTGTTGAACTTCCCATCGGGATAATTCTTATAATAATACCGGTTGATGATTTTGGTTCCCGGTCGTGGTCTTTTTTTGCTCATAAAGTCCATCATCTGTTGCATGAATATTTCGCCTCCATTGGGTGTGTTGACCAATGAATCCATAGAAAACGTAGATTGTGGATAGCATTGGCTTACCTTCTTGCCGATACGTAAGACCATGGTGTCCACGGCAATTTCCGTTCCTAAAGTATCTGTTTTCTGTATCCATTGGTACCGGCATTCCAGCAGAGCTGGCTCGATGGTTTGTATCATGCTTTCGATTTGTGCTTGTGCGGCTTGTAAAGCGAGCAGCAAGGTGAAGAAGATGGTTATTCGTTTCATACTAATCAGGTTTTTATTGGTGGTAATCTAATTCTAAAAAATCGTAGTTCGTATATCTGATCTTATCCGCATATTTTATTTGTGATTTATGCGCTTTTTTAAGGTAATCAAGTCGGGTTGTCTTTTCGAATACTTTTTCCCAATAATTATAGAAGGTAACGGGTTGCAGGTTTTGGGTTTGGATGCCGGTCAGGGTATAGTGGTAATAGTCTTGGCTATCGTATGCTTCCATAATCAAGCCGGGCAATCCTCCGAGTTTCCACGGTCCGTTATCAATAGGTATATCGGGTGTAAACCAAGCGTACCATAACCTGCCTCTGAACCGGGCGGTAGCAAGCTGGCAAGTATATCTCAACACTTGCTTAACGGAATCCTGAATTTTCCATTCCTGACGGGGTGTTTCTTCCGAAAAATACAGAAATGTAACAGGGGTTCTCATATCTTCCCCTCCTTGGGAAGTGTAAGTTGTGGTGATTCCTTTTTGAGGATATGAATGATAGATATATCCGTCTGTACGTTCACCTATAATATTTTCATGATTCTGTGTACGTAAGGCTTCAAAAATTCTTTCTGCGGCAATCTTTCTTCCTCTTGGGTCTGTCCACATGGAATCTCCTTGCAGGGTGTACCAGCTATAGAACTGGCTGACATTTTTTCCTATCCGCAAAATCATCCGGTCTTTCATCACATGGCTGCGGTCGAGTGTGTCTCGTACAGCAGTATGGTCGTACTGGCATTCCATGATGGCTGGTTCGATGGCTTTTTCTTTCTCAGCCGAAGCTTGTACATAGCAGCCGAAGAAGAAAATAAGGATAAAAATAGATGTTTTCATAATTGACAGTATTATTGGTGATGGTCTGTTTCCATTAAATCATATTTGTGTTTTAAGTTCGATATCTACAAAAGTAGGGAAACCGCTTGAACCAAAAGCTATAAAACAGTTCGGTTTTTGTTCGATGCTACGGTTTTAGGATTCGGTTTTTGTTCGATGAAAATTTTTATACTTTGCGCGGTATGAAAGTGTGCATTTTAATGAAACATAACTATTCACCACAGAGGCCACAAAGAACCACAGAGGAAAAATTTAAAAGACTCTGTGTACCTGTGCCTGTGGTAAGAAAATGCACAAATCTATACCGCATAGTATAAGAAACTATTTTGAATTTATCGTGCGATGAATGACCGCCATTAAGAAAATATCTATGAAACTGCTGAAAATATGATGATTACTGAATGTTTGCGAAAAGAGCTGGAAGTGATGGGAGCTTCCTCACTGCCAGTATTTTATTCCAGAAAGGCTCCATTCTTCTGCAAGGCAAATATGGTATTGCCTCACACCGGTAAATGACAGGCATGAATAGTAATAATACCATACTACGAATAAGACTTAAAGTAGTCAACCTTTTCTACAAAGCTGCACGACCTTTTCTACAAAGCTTAATCTTTTCCGGTCCTGATAGGCTGGGACTGCAGTTTTACCCTATTGGTACTGCAGTCCTATACTATCTAGGACTGCAGTCCTGGCAATATGGGATTGGGGGAGGACTGGAATGTATTTCCTCACGCTCCTTTTATCTACTGGCATTTTGAGGATATTCATATTTTATTGTGCCAGCGTGTTTTTGATAAATGCTTTTTCTTTCAGTTCATGCAGGCGTGACTTGGCAAGGTCTGCCAGCTTGTAGAGTGCCTCGGTGGCATCACTGGCACAACCGAGTGAATCGATGAATGCCTGATAGTTTCGAGAGCGTCGTAAAGGTTGAATGCCCTTTCGGCATATTCTCCTTGCAGGTAACATTCCGTAGCTTGGCGCGAGAGGCTTGTCGGGAGTGTGGCATTGCCTTGCGCTTTCATGTGGAAACAGCTTGTCATACTTGCCAGCAGAAGCAAGGTATATTGTATATAGTTTTTCATGGCTGGGTATTTATTTGTGTTGCCCGGTGCTGCTGGATGTACAGGCATTCTTGTGATAATCTCTCTCCAGGTAATCGTGGGCGATGTGTTGCCTTTGGCCGTCTTCCGTTTTTTTGCTGCCCAAGCTTGTCTCGCGCAGGAAAGTAGGTATGCCGGCATTTCCTTCGGTGGCTAGTTGCAGGTAGCGGATACGGTCGATGCGTTCGGCATTCCGTGGGTCGGGAGTGGTATAATAGAAACATACGGGAGCGATGTTTGTCCGTTCTATTCCTTCTATCTGGAATTGATAATGGCATTGCGTGTCGTACACTTCCAGTATCAGTCCGGGCAAGCCTTTGAACTTCCACGACCCGTTGGCAATCGGTATATCCGAGGTAAACCATGCCTGGTAGTCTCGTCCGCGGAAACTGCACGTGGCAAGTTGACAGGGATAGCCCAGCAGGGTCTTGTTGCTGTCCTGCAAAGTCCAATCCTGTCCGGTGTAGTCTTCTTCTATCCGTACGCTTGTTATTCCCAGCTGGGCATACGTGCTGAGTTTGCCTTCGGGATAGTTTTTATAGATATAATCGTTGGTTATCATGTTGGCATTGGGCATTTGGGCATGGTTTCTCGAACAGATGGCACGTACCATGGCATTGCCCCAAATCCGTTTTCCGTTGGATGTTTTCCATATCGAATCGGTGCGGTAAGCCGTGTACGAGTAGAATTGGCTGATGTTTTTCCCGATGCGGAGTATCATCCGGTCTGTTTTCGTATCGGTCCCTAATGTATCAAGTTTCATGGTGCACCGGTAGGTGCATTGCAAGATGGCAGGTTCCAGTTCTTTGATAAAGTCGACGGTCTGTGCATATGCGGGCATCAGGAAACACAGCATGAAGAGTGAATAGAACATGGGTCTCATGGCATTTTTCGTTTTTGGTTTGAAGCAAAAGTAGGGAAAACTGCTGAATAGGGTGCTGTAAACGGGTTCGGTTTTTGTTCGAAAAAGCATTTGCGAATTCTGATGGGACACAGAAAACACGGAAAGACACAGACGGGCTTTTAATGTGCCAATAAATAATAGAACAATGTGCTAATTTATTTTCACATTATCACATTTTCACATTATCACATTATCACATTTTCACATTATCACATTATCACATTGTCACATTATCACATTGTCACATTATCACATTAGCACATTATCACATTATCACATTATCACATTAGCACATTATTTATTGCCCCATCCACAAAAGGCACAATTTCATACCGCGCATGGTATAATCCGTGTTATCTGTAGTGGAAAAACTGGGCAGTTGGCGGATGCTTTCAGAAAGCCCGGATAAAGCGGTCGAAGTCTTCTGCCGAGCCTTTCTTGCCGCATAGCTTTTCGAATAGGTTCTTGCGGGCGGATGTGATGGTGGACTTTACACGACCAGTTAGTTGGGCGATGCCGGTAGGCTGGATTTCGGCCTTTACCAGCAGGCAAATGCGAAGTTCGCGTTCGCTGAGGGGAGAGAGTGCGTAGAGGCGTGCGGTGAAACGGTTGAAGGTTTCATCGATGGTGCGTTGCAGTTCCTGCCAGTCGGTTTCCGATAGCTCGCTGAAGTCTGCTGCCTGATGGAAACGGATGTAAATATCCGATTGGCGGAACGTATGCAGTGCCAGTTCCTGTTGGCGCATTTCGGCTTCGGCACGGATGTTGCGTTGGCGCAACTGTTCTTGTTGGGTCTGCAGGCGTTCGCGCATCTGCGTGTTATCTGCCGAGGTAGAAGCCAGTCGGGTCTCCAGTTGGCGGATGATGGCATTGTTCTGTTCAATGTAGGCACGGCTTCGGGTGTATTGTTCTTCCTGTTGGCGCTCCAGTTCTTTGATACGTTCGTTTTGCTTCTGCCGGCTGGTGCGCAGGTAGAGCAGGTAAATAGTACCACCTCCTACGATGAGCACACCAGCAAGCAGGTAGACCAGTATCAGGGTGTGCTGCTCGGCGTTTTTCAGTTTCAGCTGGTTGTTCTCCCGCTCGCGTAACCGATAGTTGTAGGTCGATTGTGCCTTGCTGATGGCAGCGGTACGGATAAGTTTTTGCACCGAGTCGGTATAGATGACGTATTGGCGGTATTGGTTGACGGCATCCTGAAAACGTTCTTGTCCGGTAAAGATGCCTGCCATTTCCAGGCTTGCTGCCTGCCGGTCGTACACCGAACTGCCCTCACGGGTCAAAAGCCGGCTATAGTAGAGGGCAGAGTCAGGTTGTCCGGTGCGGTGGAAAAGCTGAGCTTTCAAGCGGTAGAGCGTTGCCTGCACACTGGCATCCATCTCGGCAGGTGGAGCATCGAGCAGATGCCATGCCTTGTCGTATTCGCCCAGACGGAGATGGAGTGCTGCTATGTCTTCTTTTACGTAGAAGCGGACGGAAGCATTGCAGGCGGTTTCGGCTTTCTGCAACGCTTCCTGATAATAAAGGAAAGCACTGTCGGTCTTTCCCTGTGCCGCGTAAGTGGCTCCTAAGTCTTTCAGAATAAATACTTCCGACACACTGTCCACTGCCAGGTGTTTGTAGCCAAGGGCTTTCCGCTGGGCATTCAGTGCCTCGCCGTACACGTCCTGATGCAAGAAGATGTGCCCCATCTGGAAATAGATGCGTTGCATCAGCTTTTCATTGCCTTGCGCAGCAGATGCGTCCAAAGCCTGCTGGTAATAGTCCAGTCCCCGGAGGGCATCGCCAAAACTGGCATATACCCGCCCGGCAAGGTAATACACTTCGGGCAACATCCGGCGCTCGTTCTTCTCCTCGTAGTAGTGCACGATGCCTTTTATCAAGCTATCGGAAGGATGGCGGAAATTAATCTGGTCTTCATATTTAATAGTAAGGAAGTCGTAATACATCCGCACAGCTTCGGGTTGCCTTTGGACCTTAGGCTTGTAGTCTTGCAACATATAGTATATTCCCGGTTTGTCGCTTTCGATAGCTTCGTTGATTGCTTTCAATTCGGCTGGGATTTTCGGTTCTTCCTTACAGGCAGGGAGAAGCAACGCCAGGCAAAGCAACGGCAGGATGATTCTTCTTAACATAGGCGGTTCTGTCTTTTAACGGTGCAAAAGTAATAAAAATGATGGAATCGGCTCATAATTTTACAACGATAAGAATGCCTTCCCTATCTGAAGGATGATTATTCTATTTTTCACCACAGATTACACAGATTATATCTGCATTTTTCTTAATTGCCTATAAGAGGGTGTGCCGAAATTGGAATCAACTTTCATTTTGATACACCTTTTCTACAAAAAATCATCCCCAATCATCGCACGATAAATTCAAAACAGTTTGTAAGTTTTTGAGTTTATGAGTGTTTTTGAGTTGAAACTTTTAAGTTGAAACATACAAACTCAAGAACTTAAGAACTCAAAAACTTACAAACTCAAAAACTTAAGAACTCAAAAACTCACTAAACGAATCCTTTCTTTGCCCATTTCATGCTGTTCCAGCGGCGGACGAAGATAATGGCACGGATATTCTCGTCGAGCAGGAAGGCGCACCACATGCCTATCAGTCCCCAGCCCCAATGGATGCCGAGCAGGTAGCTGACGCCTACCGACACGCTCCACTGCACCACCAGCCCTACATAGAAGGGGAAGTTGACATCGCCCGCAGAACGGAGGGCATTGGTGGCATAGATGTTCACGGCACGTCCGATTTCCACAATCACATCGATAATCATCACGGTGACACCCAGTCGGATGATTTCCTGGTTGTCGGTCAGGAGGCTGAAGATGAAGTGCCCCGAAGCTGCCCAGATGCACGAGAGTATGAGCGACACCAGAATGGAAAGCCGCATTACGTACTTGCCCAAAAGGTAGGCGGCACGGACCTTTTTCTGTCCTACCAGGTGTCCGATGGTGATGGCACCTCCTTGCGCCATGGCGATGGCAAAGAGGTAGACAAACATCACGATGTTGACCGTATAGGTACGGGTGGCAAGGGCATTGTTGCCTAATATATTAATAAGGTAGGTGATGACCACTTGCGAGAAACTGTACGAGATGTTTTCGCCGGCAGAAGGAAGCCCGATTTTCAACAGGTTTTTCAGCTCTATCCATGGGAAAGGGCGGAAATAGGCAAGGGGGAACTTGGGGATGTGTTTGCGGAAGAGGATGACAAACAATACAACCATGCTTACGCCACGGGCGAAAGCGGTAGAGATGGCAGCACCTTCGGCTCCCAGTGCCGGCATGCCCCACTTGCCGAAAATCAGCGAATAATTGCCGATGATGTTCATGATGTTGACCAGTACGGTAACCAGCATCGGGTAAATGGCTTTGTTGGCACTGCGTAACGAGGCGGAAATGGTGAGCGAGATGGCCTGGAAGAAAGCGAATGCTCCCACAATCTCCATATAGCCGATACCATATTGTAACAACTCGGGGCGTAGTCCCATCCAGCCCAACAGTGTAGTGGCACCAAAATGCAGGATGGCACTGACTGCCAGTCCTACTACCAAATTGAGCAATAAGGCTACCCCCACTACCTGTATCATGTTTTTTTCTAATTTAGCTCCCAAGTACTGCGAGCAGAGTACCGATGTGCCGATGTTGATGACCTCGAATACCAGAAAGGCAAAGGTCACAATCTGGTTGACCACGCCTACGGCAGCCACGCTCTCATCGGAGTATTGGCTCAGCATGATGGTATCTACTGCTCCCAGCATCATGATGAGCAAAGTTTCGATAAAAATGGGTATAACGAGTTTGACCAGTCCTTTGCGGATGCCTGTTTGTTGAGTCATAGTCTGTTTTTTATTTTAGGGAACGAGGCGACCCGTTGACAAGGGGCGAGGTCCAGCATACTCAAGACTATCTAAAGCCTTGTCACCTTGTCAACTGGTACCTTGTCAACTATCTTTCTCTTCGGATAAGATTCATGAATTCCTCGCGTGTCTTTGCCTGGTTGAACGCTCCAGTGAAATCGGAGGTGGTTGTGATGGCGTTTTGTTTTTCTACTCCTCTCATTTGCATGCACATGTGTTTGGCTTCTATTACTACCATTACGCCTAATGGGTGCAGCGTTTCCTGAATGCATTCTTTGATTTGCAGGGTCATGCGCTCCTGTACCTGGAGGCGGTGCGAGAATACATCTACTACGCGGGCTATCTTGCTCAGTCCCGTGATGTATCCGTTGGGGATATAAGCTACGTGGGCTTTCCCGTAGAAGGGAAGCATGTGATGTTCACACATGGAGAAGAAATCGATGTCTTTCACCACTACCATCTGGCTGTATGCCTCCTTGAACTTGGCACCTAACAAAATTTCTTTCGGGTCTACCTCATATCCCCGTGTAAGCGTCAGCATGGCTTTGGCTACTCTTTCAGGGGTTTTCACCAGTCCTTCCCGTTCAGGGTCTTCACCCAGCAGGGAAAGTATTTCTTTGTAGTGTGCCATCAGTTTCTGTACTTTCTCTTCCGGGAACTTCAACAAGTTTGTATCAATCATTATTCAATGGGAATGTTAATTTGTTCACGTACAATCGCTACTTCTTTGAATTCGCCGCTTGCTCTTAGTTGGCGCATGGCTACGTGTGCCTCTTCTATGCTCTTGAAATCTCCTACACGGCACAGCCAGCGTGGAGGTTGGAAATACGTATATACCGGCATTTCCGGAAATGTTTCTTTTATCTTCCCGGCTATCCGATTTGCTTCGTTGCGTGCTACGCGCGAATTGTTTCCGGCATATACCTGTACGCGGAAACCTCTTGCCTTCAATGTTTTCGGGGCTGAAGCGGCATAACGTGTACCTATTAGCGAAGTGATGTAGGATTCTGCATGTACCGTTACTACTCCTTCGCCTGCACGGTGTGTCTCCAGGCTTTCCACAATGGTGCGCTGGGCATGCATTGCCGAAACCCACAAGAGTAAAAAGAGGGATAGTAAGTATTTCATGATGTGTGTGTTTTAGGGACTAGACAATCAGGTACGGGGGAACTACGTTCTAAATAGTTTTACTAAATCTATCTAAAACCTAGTCAACCAGTACCTGGTTCCTAGTCAACTATAAAGAATTATTTGAACGCATCGATGATGCCTTTGAAGTCGGCAGCTTTCAAAGCAGCACCACCAATCAATCCGCCGTCTACATCGGGTTTAGCGAACAGTTCTTTGGCATTCGACGGCTTGCAGCTTCCTCCGTACAGGATAGAAGTGTTTTCTGCTACTTCCTGACCGTACTTGGCAGCTACCAGCGAACGGATGTGTGCATGGATTTCTTCTGCTTGTTCGGGAGTAGCGGTTTTACCGGTACCGATAGCCCAAACCGGTTCGTATGCCAGGATAACCTTGCCGAAGTCTTCTGCTGAGAGTGAGAATACAGAAGCCAATTGAGCTTCTACCACTTCGTTTTGCTTGTTTGCTTCGCGTTCTTCCAACACTTCACCGATGCAGAAAATAGGTTTCAGGTTGTTGGCAAGTGCCAATTTCACCTTTTCTGTCAGGATTTCAACGGTTTCGTGATAATAAGCACGACGTTCAGAGTGACCCAGGATAACGTATTGGGCACCTGTAGAAGCTACCATTTCTGCCGAAACTTCGCCAGTATAGGCACCTGAAACTTTGTCTGCGCAGTTTTCTGCACCTACGCCGATGATGTTTTTATCGACAATCGGAGTAACAGAAGCCAGGTGGATAAACGGAGTACAGATGATAACGTCGCAGTTCGGTTTGTCTGCGGTCAACACTTCATTCAGTTCTTTTGCCAAAGCAATACCTTCTTGCAGGTTCTTGTTCATTTTCCAGTTTCCTGCTACAATGTTTTTTCTCATTTTGTTTTAAGTTTTAAAAGGGTTAATATACTATTTTGTCGTTAAGGGGTTAAGAAGTTAAGCCAGTGGCCTGATTCGTATGTATTGACTTAACTTCTTAACTTCTTGACTCTTTCTTCTTTTTCTTCTTGCTCCATTCCAGCCAGCCTAAATCGCATAGGGTCAGGAAGATGAGTGGACCGAAGAACCAGCCGAACACCAATATGATTTTATGCCATGTGTTGGGAGGTTCCAACCGGCCGATGGGAAGTTGGTCTAAAGGTGCATTCAACTGATATTCGTCGGGGATGTTGTTTACGCTCCACTTGTTCAGAATGGTTCCGTCCTTCAGAAGCAACAGGCCCGGATTGGAGCGGATAATGGTTTTCAGGGTAATTTCGTCCATGATGGCAAAAGGATATTCAGCACCGGTATTGTCTTGCCACATCGCGATGTCTTCGTCGGATGAAGCGGTGACACACAAGAAGCTGTATCCATATTCTGAACAGTAGTCGTACACTTCGTTGAATAAATCCATCCCGCTCTCATCGGCGTGCCGCAGGTTGGGCGAGATAAGTAAGAACGTGTAATTGTCATCGTTCAGGATTTCTTCGGTCAGGTCGGTGCCGTCCTCTTGTGAGGTGAGGTGAAAATCGTGAGTAGGCGGTTCGTAGCCTTTCTCTTTTACCCGCGTTTGGGCTTCGACGAATGTCCATGTCGAGTCGGAGGGAAAGTTGTCGATGGTAAATTCTTGCTCTTTCCCGTCTTTAGCATAGATGAATGTTGTCTCGTAAGTTGTGAGTTTCACCCCTTCGGGGATTTCCATTCCTTGGCGGATGTTCATGCCGATGTGATAAGGACGGAAATCGAATACGGGCAGTTCGCGGACACAGTAGATGGAGAATACGATGATGAACACTACGGTGTAGAGGGCTATCAGCCAGTCTACCTTTTCGGTGACCAGTTTCCTGATGTAGGTTTTCCGATAGCGGAATACAGTGATGGCGGCAAGTAACAGCACGATGTTCTTGCCAAAGGTTTCCCAGTTGGTCAGGATAATAGCATCGCCGAAACAGCCGCAATCTGCTATCGGATTGTCAATGGCAAGCCATAGGGTGAGTGGAGTCATGAATGCCATGACCAGCAGGAGCAATGTGGAGGTCGCTTTGCGGTGGATGCCAAACAGCAGATAGACACCCAATGTAAACTCGAATGCTCCCATTGCCATGGAACCTACGTATGGGACGAACTGTGGAACAACCTGAAGCAGGCCCCACGCTTCCAGATAATCTTGTATCTTATAGGCGGTGCCGAAAGGGTCGTTCGCTTTCACGAATCCGGAGAAGATGAATACGGCTGCCAGCAGGAAACGGCAAACGTTTACTCCGACGACAAGGGCTCTATGTAAGCATTTATTCTCCAAATTCCAGTTTGATTAAAGCGAATACTGCATAATTAATCATATCCATGTAGTTGGCGTCTACGCCTTCCGAAACCAATGTGTTCCCACTCAATGCTTCAATCTGCTTGGTGCGGTACAGCTTCATCAAAATCAAGTCGGTGTACGACGTAATGCGCATGCTGCGCCACGCTTCGTCATAATCGTGATTCTTTCTCAGCATCAGTTCCATGGCATCTTTGGCATATTTGTCGTATAGTTCCAAGGCTTGTGCTTCGGTGATATCTTCCTTTTCTGCATAGCCCAGTTCCAGTTGGATCAGTCCGATGATACCATAGTTGACTATTGCCATAAATTCGGGGCGTATGCCCTCGTTTACCAGACTGACACCTTTGATTTCGATGCTTCGGATACGGTTCGCCTTGATAAACAGCTGGTCGGTTACTGAAGAAGAACGCATAATGCGCCATGCGGCTCCGTAATCGTGCAGCTTTTTGGCGAACAAATCCCGACAGGTGGTGATGACGTGCTCAAATTGTTCTTTCGTATCTTTCATACGCTTGTATCATGAATTTATGTCGCAAAGTTACGATTTTCCTGGTAAAGCGCGTAATAAATCGGTAAGATTTGTCGGATTTATGTAGGAAGTTAAAAAAGGGCAGAGTCAACCAGCGAGTGCAACATTACGAAATATTTTTGAAAAAGACCTCAGCCGGAGTCAAGAAATTGAGTTTTTCTCTCGGTCTGGCATTAATTTTCTTCCTG
>NZ_NFJG01000079.1:0-20667 GCF_002159755.1 Bacteroides sp. An269 | reverse complement strand
TCAACATACAGGTTCAACAAAACTATAGCGACTGTCACTATGAATCCAATAGTAACAGTCGCTATCATTATATAGATATTTAATGACTGTAGTTTATCGAATGCTTACAGTCATCAGCACTACCGCACTAAAACAAAATCGGCGCGCATCCCTGCGAGCCGATTTCAAAACATAGATTACTAATTTAAGTAAAATGTGCGGGGACGCTTCCCCTTTCTATTGATAGAGATATAAATTAAGTTCTTGGCGAACTTAATGCGATTCAATTCAAAATTATCGTTCTTCCACTAAAGTTAAAGAAGATGTATTCAATAGTTTTCCTATACTTATTGATGCGGAAAAATCACGATTTCTACTTCCCAAACTACTTTCTGTCCGTATTTGACACCTAAAAATCAAGACATCCGATTCGTCTAATCCTTCTGATAAATCAAATGTAAGATTTCCTGAATTATCACTATAGCTTGAGTCCACTTCACTATCCCGCCACCTATCATATTCACCATTACCATTCATATCTTGATAAACGGTTACTTGCGTCCCGTTTGGAATAGGTGAAATTTCTCCATTATAGCTGTAATTCAACGTCACATTCATTTCTGTTGATGTAGAATAATCCAGTGTTGCTGTATTATGGTCAAGAGAAGACAATTGTATTGTTTCACTTGCTAAATTCTTTGTTATCTCAAACGTTATAGAATGCGTACCATAAATTTTCTCAGGTGTATATAATATACATTGACCATCTTCACGAACTGTCGTAGACCCCGTCTCAGAAGTCGCATGTTCCAAATCGAAATAGTCGGCAAATATTTCTACAATATGATCACCCGTAGGAGTATAGCCGTCATTCTCTTTATGTAATTCAAATTGCAATGTAACTTTTTTCCCTTGAGATTGAAAATCAGGAATTATATATTCATCCTCGTCTTCATTATATTCCAAGTTAAAATCGTTTCCAACCAATTTCAGATTTAAGAAATTATACATCTTAGCTGTATTCTCAAAAGAAGCTTTATCATCCACAAAATAGTCATTAGTCACATGAATAGTAGTAGCACTTTCTTCCATATTGGTCTTAAAGTGAAAGAAGAATGTACTATTTCGTTGATAATCTTCATGCGTCACAGTCGCTTGATAGCTGAATGTATGGTTCTCTTTTGAAGTAACGGGTATACGGTTTTTTGATACTTCCGGATAAATCGACTTTTTTTCAGATTCAATGTCAAGAGTAAGAGGAAAAACAGCCGTAGGCATATTGTCGGGTAAACGGACAACTAATGTCAATTCTTTCCCAATTCCTTTTTCCACATTATCACAATCCACTACATCAAATTCGAACTTCTTACGCACCCTAACCGTTACACGGCGAGATAAGCCCGAAGCACCTGCTACAATAAATTCTTGAGTTTCGATTACATCTGGTAAGGTCGCTACAGGTACGATGGTAATATGTCCATTGCCGTCAGAGGTGATGCTTTGTACTGCATTATGATTATAACCATTAACCGGTGTGATTTTGACATAATCCTCCCCGTTCTGCTGGTTACCATTATGTATATAGTTATAATCTAATACACAACTCTCCAGAGAAACAATCATAATATTCAAATTCTCTACATAAAGTGAATTGCCTAATCCATCTTCTATCTGATTTACCTGACTCACTTCTACCGAAGATGAAATGTTATTCGAAGCTACAGCTTCCGCTGCTTCTTGTGGAGTATCATATCCTACCCCTTTTACACTATTGATATGAATCTGATAATGGAAATTACGATACAAGTTCAAATAAGGAGCCACGAATGTTTCTTTATTGAATGATACAATATCAATCTTATAATAACATAAGTGTTCGCCTTCCTCATCATTATAAATCGCTTTCACCAATACATAAGCTGGAGACTGAGCCTCGTCTTGATTGCGTTCATAAACATACTTGCTTTCTGCGGGAGAAGTAAAATAACTATCGTTATTATCGGCTGGCGGTATAGTTCCTTCTAATGCTCCTTCATCCCTTGGCGGATTGCAACCGCCAAAGCCTGGATTAAGAGCAACAAACTTTTCATAATCTGTTCCTTCACCCTCTTCTCCAAATTCAAAAGAAGCAAAAAGATTATCTTCATTTCCTATAAAAGGAGCTACCGTACCTCTATTAATATTATTGATGACTGTAAAGCCAAGCAAGGTCAATTCCGAACCAATACCTGTTGATACATCTACTGAGATTTGTGTAAAATTACGTATTAATGATACTACATATCCTTCGTTGGTCAAAGGAGGGATTATACTATTCCCATTTTCATCTTTTACAATACGCTCCACTACTACACGTTGCCAGTACACATCTGTTTCATCACCTACTGTAAGTTGACTGAAAATACTCGTTTCACTATCAGCAGGTGTGTACGTATCAAATGTTACATTACCTAAAACGAAATGAAGAATGCGTTTCTGATCCGAATTCGGAAGTTCTATGGTATAAGTACCTTGTCTGCTACCTTCATCATAAGTAATTTCTTTGGCTGTAGCAAATGCCACAAAGAAACCATGTTCATCGAAAACCAATACGTTCATTGGCAAACTTTCTACATAATCTTTTGTTAAAGATGAACCCAAGCTACGTGTACCGGCTTCTATCGGTACAGGAATAGATACGGTAAACTGGTATCCATTACCCGCCTGAGGTATAGATGTAGAAACCACTTCTTTATCTGTGCATGCTGTAAGCAACAGAAAGAACAAAAACAGTATATGTAAATAAATCGTTTTCATACCTAATTAATTTATTGTCTTGGTTCATCACCCCATGTAAATTTAGTTGGATCTTCTATCTTTCCGTTGCCCCAATACCACACATCATAGACACAACGAACAGAATGACCATCTGTTTCAGGATAAAATCCTTTTGGATTTGATTCATTGTCATAATATCTACCAGAAGATGCATAATAATCACCACCAAATAAAGTCGGTATTACACCTCTATCGGACAAACTAACAATATATTCTATTTCAGCCTCAGTTGGGATACGCCACCGTCCAGCCGGATAACCGTTTTCTTGATAGGAAGCACAACGTCTTTGAGCTGTTTCGTAAGTTAAAGAGCCACTATCTACCACTCCCCAAGAAGACGCAATCTTAAAAGCTGGGGCTATTACATTTTCCACATCTTCTTTTCGCGTAGGATAGTAATATGTTAGTTTTTCACCATTTATCGTTTTCCCTAAGTATTGCAAATTATCCACATCGAAAGAACGAGGATCCCCTATCGCATAGTCGCTTCCTTCAATATCAAAAGAAGTTATATAAATAGTATATTGATTTTGATTATTATTGGTAGAAGTTGCATTATTAGGATTGTTTACACCTCCTAATGTATTTCCATGATATCCCTCCAATATTCCATGCCACTGTTCGTCATCATCGTATACATTATCATTACTTCCTCCTACACCATAAATAAATCTATTATTCCTCCCATCAGGATTATAATCCCCTACAATATAAATAGCTGGGTATTGTGTTATCTCCCATGTTACTGCTAAGCCTTGCTCATTCTGTACTTTTACTGTAATGGTATAAGGAACATAATCCTCGCTGCTTATTGGATGAGTAAATACCAATTCACCTTCTTCTTCTCGAACAGAAAAACCGTTTCTTGATATTTCTGCTCCTGTTAGAGTCACGGTAGATGCATATCCGTTATCTTTTGCACGAGGATCATTATAATTCATATATGTCACTTTTGTAATCTCTGTATAATATTCATCACGATCATCAGTATCAAAATCAAGATTGCTACTGCTAATATACGGTACCCTCAATTCATTTGTATTATTCATAACCGATTCATACGTTTTATCCGTAATTGATTCATACTCATCCAATATCAAGTACCGGTACTGTTGCATTTCGGCATCAATGTCCGTACTGAACCAATCAAGGATTTCATAATCGGAAGTTATTTCCACTGCCTCAGCGGGATCTAATGCGCCCAAGACACCGATATGCACATTAATCTTATAATAATGATTCCGCTCCAATATAGCCGCTTCTTTATCGGTAATAGGTACACGGTAGTAATAATTCAACGCTTGGTAGGAACCGCCGGCATCTCCACTTTCACTTGCCATCCAAGGCACGCAAAGAAGTAAATAAGAATTTTGACGATTAGCGTTACTCTCCGGATTAGGATACGAATAGAATGGAGCTATTTGCTCATACTGATTATACTCCTTATTATCAATCGTTACCTTGTCCGGATTATTGGCATTATAAGCACGGTTCAAGCCTGACTTATAGTCTGTTTCTTGTACGCTATAAGTACCTGCCAAATTCGTTCGTGTTACAGAATTATACATTTCTACACTCATACGACTGGCTATAGGCGTATAAGTCATGCCATTTATCTCAATCTGATTTTCTGTAGTGACATAAAGCATAACTTTTGCCATAGCACGGGTAAGGTCAACATGCCCCGAAGCTCCTTCTGAATTAAGAGTAACAGTTGTAGAGCCGTCCATAACAAGAGACTCCTCTTTTTCTCCTGTCTTCCAATCGGAAAAAACAGTTTTATTCTTTAACGCTGAAAGAGATTGTCCTTTTGCACTTTCCTCTGTTACTCCTATATCATAGTTTGCCACTGCATATACATCATAGTTACCATCCTGAAGAATATCCCTGTCAAGCTCTACTTGCAAAGTATTTCCTTGAGGAATCAATCCGGTTTGGGCATAAAGGCACGATGCTTCATCTCCCTTATCAAAGAAAAATACATCTACACGAGCTATCTTATTTTCGTTAAAACGGTCTTCTCCATTTTCCGGAACACGTGATATAGCTCTGGTTTGTAATTCAAGAGTCAAATAATTGCTAACAGATGTTTTACCACCCATATCTTCCTCTTGGCAAGCTCCTAAGGTAAAAAGGATTGCCAAGGCACATATAAAAGTATAAATGATTCTATGTCTCATAATTATTTAGCTTGAAGTATGGTGAAACGTCTAATTTCTCCGCTTGTATTCGGAGTTAAAGATTGTTGTGGATTTGTTAAATCCAATTCGTATTCTTGCCCAAATATTGAAGCATAAACATAGAGTGTTACACTATGTCTATCATCTGAATCAGGCTCCTTACATTGGATGCTAATCGTTTGGCTTGCAGGAGAAGCATCTCCGCTATGCTCATCTACAAACTCAAAATAATTTAGATCTTCACCCACAAGTTGGGCACGCCACGTTGCATAAGAAGGGGTTTGAATTGTAAAATGAAGTACTGCAGGTTGGTCAGGATCAATATGTACAATTGTTTCATCAGAATCCAAATATCCTAAAATTGTATTTTCATCCCACCCATTACTCATATAACTTAAATTATCTTCGTACTTCACCTCAAAATCCTCTCTTTCCCATGGATTGGCATCTATTGTAAAGTTTGCGATTTCTTCCGGATTAAGATAAGTGCCGCCCACATGGTCGATGGTCACTGTAATATCGTAGATGTAATTGCGTTTGATACGATAGTAAGTATCACGCAATGTCTTGATGTTATCTGCCGAAAAATTAACTTTATCATTATAATCTGCAATCGTAAAATTAACAGGTACTTTATAATAAGATTCTACCGTTTCTCCTAATTCATTGGTAAAAGGAGCTTTCAATAAGATATAGGTTTGTTTCTCCTCGTCTATCAAATCATCTTTGGCATAGATTTCTTCGTCTATAAACGT
The DNA here is from genome assembly GCF_002159755.1 of Bacteroides sp. An269. Classification (NCBI taxonomy): domain Bacteria; kingdom Pseudomonadati; phylum Bacteroidota; class Bacteroidia; order Bacteroidales; family Bacteroidaceae; genus Bacteroides; species Bacteroides sp. An269. The sequence continues at coordinate 14,936 of NZ_NFJG01000079.1, read as the reverse complement.
CCCTCCTTCATTCAACAATGATTCATCAAACCAATCATTGGGATAAGAGTAGAATACAGCTTTTTCACCATACCGCATAGTTGTAGGAAATGCTTCATCTGCATTTCTTTCCATACAAATACGACTTTGACTCGTCCCTTCGCCATACGCTTCCGATTCTGCCATAACAGATGTGCCGGCGGTTACATAGTTTTGAAAACTATATTTGCATTGACCTAAAATCGATTTACCGGTTTTATCTTTTACATCCAAACGTATCTTTACGGCTGCACGAGCAAGGTCGAAACTTAATGTAATGGTTTGTCCGTCATTGGTATCTGTCCGGACTCCTTCACCGTCCATCACAAAAAGGTCTTGCTTTTTGTCCAATACGATAGCGGTTTCTATCATTGCTTGTTTTAATTCTCCGAGCGTGATATTATCCTTATTTGCTAATTGCGGGCAATTGGCTACCATATAATAGGTATAGTTGTTCTCGCTTACTTCTTCGTAAGTAAGTTCATCGGTAGGCAACGGCTCATAATCATTAGCTTTGTCTGATAAATACTGACCTTGTTCTGCACTGGCTTCTATATGCTTATAGCATTGGTCAGTATCTGTTGCTCCTTCATTAAACACAAACAAGTCGATGCGGGTAATCAGGTTTTCGTGCCAATCTCTGCTCCAGCCGGGTTCGGTAGCACGTGACAAGGAAGGACCTGCTATTTTATATTGAATCTTTACTTGTCCGTTGCCTTCCGGCACACTTTGCTGCAACGATGTTTCATCCGAGCAGCTTATGCAACCGAGGCAGATAGCTGCAAGGAGCATTGTTCTATGTATAAGTTTCGTTATCATCACTTACTCCATTCATGTTTAGGGTTCCAATATTTATTTACCATCCACCACTGGAAGTTATCCCATTCTTCCTCATTGCCTGATGCATTAGGGTCAACATCCCGTGCCAGATATTCCAAGTTCTGCCATCCGTATTGTGCCCGTAGATGCCTTATCCAAATGCGTTCATTATCTCCGGCAAAACGACGCTTTTGAAGAAATGGAAAGTTTTTATCTTCAATATCAGTATTATCTTCGTAAGAAGGATTTATCGTCAAATTATATTCAGTTCCATCCGTTAATTTCACTGTAATATAAAATTCTGCTTCAATCACTTTCTCATTTTCCCATTTATCTTTACCCCAATTAGTAAGATAATCGCCACCAAAATAGGGTTTCCACTTCTCTTTATCTGTCCCAAGGTTCAGTTTCTTATATGCATCACTATCAAATCGAGGTTCTTCATCAACTTCACTTACTCCTGTCAATCCTTTTTCGTAACCTGTATAAAGATGGGTAGCGTTAATCTGAATGATGTAGGGTTGTTTGCGCGCAATACCATGGGTAACCATTCTTACTTCTTTGGAAAAACCTTCATCTGTGCAATCGGCAAAGTCTTCATTATTGGGACTGGTAGAGAAATCGAAATTTCCATCCGGGTCATCCAAATGCGCTTCCCATGTAGCTCCTTTAGGTCCAGTTAGCATAAATAGATACCGTGCTCCGGCGGAACCTGTTTTCAATGACCAATGTTCTTCTTCGTCAACGCTGTTATCATACGTTGGACGAGTGACAATGCACAATCGTGCTTCATTATCTCCTGCTTCTGGATGATTATATAAATAACTGAATAATGCCTGGGTAGTTTTATAGTCTTCATATTTTTCAAGAGGTAATAAAATGTAATTATTACCTGCCATAAATTCATCGTAATTGTCTTCGGTAAATGGATTTTCAGAAGTCGATGCCGGTTGCGGCGCATACCCAATCGAAGACTCCACTAACTGCCACGGCAACGCTTTATACTGAATAATCAGTTCTCCGTTGTCGTTTACCCGAACGAAAATCTTGTTCCATACGTTCCGTTTGATTTCGGGCAGACAAATCGCTTGTGTTTTCTCTGTTCCGTCTAATGTATATTCTACCGTCAAAACGTATGCGTTCTCTATGGAAGGGGCAGCTTCCGGATACTCATAATCGCTTCCGGTAGTAGGGTCCCATTCATTATTGTTGGGATTTTCCAACAAATACGCTTGCGACAAATTTATCTGTACAAAATTATCAGGATGATTGCTGAAATCTCCGACCGGTGATTCAGATGCAGGTAAATCTGTTGTTATTTCTTTACCATTACTGTCCTCAAATAAAGTTTCTGTCTTGTCGTAATTTGCAATGTCAATAAGTGCAATTTCTCTTGCCAACAAGCCCTTATCCGGAATATTTTTCAGCGTTATCCGTTTTATTTTTAAATCAGAACTTGCACTTTCTTTCGTAAAGAATAACTCCAGCTTGCTTACGGCACGTTTTGTTTCTATCGTTACGGGATAAGTATTCTTATGGTCGCTTACATTTACTGTTGCTGTTCCATAGATGGGGACTTGATTGTCTCCTGTTACGTTTTGCAAACCAGTAAATGTGGCATTCTGTATACCTGTTACAGAAGAAGATTCGGTCAAGCTAAGCCCTGTTCCGCTTTCGCTATTCAATACAGCATAAAAGTTCAACGTTGTGACCGTATTATCCAACTCGAAAACGTGTTCATTGGTATTTACCAGTTCGCCTAAAGCATCCGAACCGGAGAACGTAGGATTATCTATTTCATAGTAATCTACAAGCGAATTGTTTTGATCGAATATCCACACCTTCATATCTTTGGGCGTGCTTCCATCGCCTATCGAACTGCCTTCCGTCACTCTACTCATGGCAATCCCTAAGTTGACCGTGACGGTGCGGGTGCCTTCGGAGGTCTGCACGGCTTCTTCGTCCCTGCAGCCGGGGAGGGCGAGGAGGGAGAAGATACTCATTATTATATATAGGTAGCACGGTTTCATATTTCAGGAGTTATATCGTTGTAGCGGACTATCCAGTCGTTTATTATCACTTGGGTGTTAATCCAGGCGTTGTTCGAGTCGAGGAAGAACGTCATGGTGTAGGTGTCTTCGCGGTCGAGGTACTCTTGGAGCGGTATGTCGTAGTTGGCTACGGTACGGCATACCTCCAGATAGTCTATTAGGGGGATAGAGAGTACCGTTTCGCCTGTCTCGCGGTTGGAGATGGTGAGTCGCACGTCACTGTCTACCATCAGCCTGCCTGTGCTCAGTTCGGCTATTGCCATGTTTATCTGGTCGGCAGAGGGTGTGCCTTCGATATCAGCCGAACCTTGCGCCTGGTAATAAGGCATGTATGTCAGCGTGCCGTCGTTGGGAATAAGGCTGTTATCGTAAGCCATTAGTCCGTTCTCGTCGGTCACGGTAAATTCAAACAAAGAGGCATCAATCGGTCCGGCAGCTATCTGCTGGAGAATGATGCGGAAGGTGTTGGTGTTTTTCACCAACGGTACGGTGATATATTCCGTACGATCTGCTGCACGGGTCAAAACAGGTGTCTCCACGCTTCCGTGCCATAGCGGTTGGAGATAGCCTACCGAATCAATCGGTTCGCCCCATAGGGTAGTGGGATAGCGGTTGATGCGGCAAGTCAGGTCGTCTATTGCAGATATGCTTTCGGTCAGCTGGGGAACTGTAAAGCCGTTGCCGTCTTCTACGCCAGCCCATGCCACCAGACGATAATTGCCTGGCTCAAGAGGAAGCAGCATGGAATAATCGGATTCGGCAAGCATATCGCCCCGGTCAGTCTGCTGGAAAGCAAGTCTGCCATCGGCATCAAAGGCATAAAGGGTTACCGAATGTACCTGGCTGGCGAAGGCATCGGCATGAAGCATGTTGTAGTCATACTTGAACTTTACCCGATACTCGGTTTCAATGGGGCAATCGTCGTCATTGTCCCAGACAGTATCGCACGAAGTTACGGGCAGAAGGGCTGCCGCAGCCAGCATTAACTTGCATGCCTTGCGGTGTATGGAGTAAAGCAGGGTCATATCTATTTACTTTTTACAATTTATGGTTTACTTTTATTTAGTGGTTGAACACTGTGCAGCATAAAGGCTACCGGTGCTCGTTGGGGTTGGGTATAGGGGCGGGTAAACCCGCCCCTACTGATTTTATTAATTATGATATTAGAACTCTATGTCGCTGTAGCGGACAATCCACGGTTCCATTTGAACTGTTACTTTCAACGCAGCTTCGCTTGATTCGTTTTCCGTATTCGGAGTCGGATCTACAAACGGAGCACCGATGGTTGAGATTTCGGTAACAGCCAATGAATAGATATTGTTACGCATGATAGCGAACTCCATATTACCTAATTCTGTCGGTTTACCGTTGTCGAAATGCTTGATTTCGGTAGTGTAATAGTAGCATGTATTACCATTGTACATCGTAATTTCTTCATGAGCACCTTCTGCCAGTGCTATCAAATCGTCTTTCGTTACGGTAGAAGCGGTAACCTCACCTTGATCATTGACTGTTTCTTTTGCTAACAATGCTTCAAATGCAGTAGACAAATGTGAGCCATAAGCATCCTGAATCGCATGCAGGCTTTCGAACGTATGGTTAGAATACAGATACAGACGATCTATCGGTTGGGTGCATGTTGCATCTTTCCAAACAGTAGCAACAAACGAAATACCTGTGCTTAATCCATGAACTTGATGTGCGACATCGGTTGAGTTCTCGAAGCAGTATGCCATAAACTTACCAGTTTTGTTGAGCGGATCTTTATGCTGGTCATCTGCACCGGAAACACTACCTTGGTCTTCACCTAAAGAAGCCATTGTCTTATAGTAATTATTGCCGACAAGTGCTCCATTAGAGTATGTTAAATTCTCGCTTTCGGTTGAAACAGAAGCCAATGAGTTATAGAACCAAGTTCCTGCATTGCCGAAACCATTTTCATCATTGATATCCGTTTCGTTTTTAGCCTGCCAATACGGAGTATAAAGATAGTTCGCACCAGTCAGTGTTCCGAAAGATTGTGCCATACCACTTGCATCGGTTGTGTGGCGAACATAGAAAACACTCTTTGACAAATTAACCAAAGCATAACCTTCCAGTTTCACATAGTACTCGTGTGTGTCACCTGTTCCTTCACGGTTTTGCAAAATGATGGAGTTTTCTTGTTCTTCGTCAGAGAACGTATCATCATTATCTTTATCTACCGCTACGAAGTAGCCTTTCTTTTTTTCTTCATCTTTTTCGTTTTTATAAGTATCCGAACTTACCGCAGTCAGTTTTTCAAAGATAGGTTTGCCTGTCTTATTATTTGCATCTTCTTTGTCTGTCTTTTGATAAACGCCAACGAAATCTTCATTTTCATCATACAATGCATAAACATCATTGGCAGGTTCGTAAGAATCTTGTGCCAAACAGAAGGTCTTTACTTCATAAGTACCATTATTGTTAATAGCACCTTCTTCGGTAATTGGTTCAGCAACGCCTGTAACGAATTTTACCGGATATACATTAGCATCCAATTCTGTATTACCATCGAAATCTTTCATCTTTGTTTCACGGAAAGTAATCTTCGACAATACACGTTCTACGTCAATGGTTACAGGTGCCGGATTTTCCGGAGTATTGGCTTCCGTCAATTCAACAGAATAACCTTGAGTGGGAGCATCGGCATTCAAAGATTTGTTTGCCATCATAATGCCTTTGACTGGAGTTAAATCATCACCTTCCCCGGTTGTTTGCGGAACGAGTTCAGAAACAGCGTCAATATAAGTGGGTGCTTCATAATCAGGTGCAGAACCATTTTCAGTATCAACTTTCTTGTATTCCTGATTTACAATCTTATTGTAAAGTTCATTGACATCGTTTAAGTTGGTCAACTCATTATTTTGAAGTGTTTCAGTCAAATCATCAACAGGGTTAACTACAACCAAAACATTGTATCGACCTACAGCTACTCTGATAGGATCTGGATTATAATAGGTAGTACTACCTTTATCTACGATTTTAAATCCACCGTCTTCAGAACCATCTTCTGCCTCAGAAAGATCTCCGTCTACACCTGTAGAATATAATTTAGCGAAACCTACAGTTCCGCCTTCTGCAGGTGCAACAACAACCAGTGCGTCTTTGATTATATTCTCGGCAGCTGTTCCATCGTTATGATGACCACTATCATTAGCATCACCATCAGTGTCTCCTTGATTATTCGTATCGTCACCAGGTTCACCCGCAGCACGACTACTATTTCCATTTGCAGAGAACGAAATGGTCAGATAAGCCGGTGTACCGTCCCCTACAGTACCGGTATTACCGCCTTGTCCGTCGATTACATCGTCAGAGCATCCGGCAAAAGCTATTGCCGCGAATGCTAAAGCATAAAACTTAAACTTTTTCATAATCACATATAAATTAAAGTTAATAATATCCTTTTTCTTTATATGCTCTTATGACATGGTGGGAATAAGGTGGAAGAAATCCTATAATTCGTCGATAAGTTCTTGTAATGTTTTCAGCTTTCGACCTTCTTTTTGTGCCATATATACTTCGGTGAGTGCCTCACGTAAGTCTTTCACTAATTGTTCTTTAGTCATATACCCTTCTTCGGCTCCTTTTTCTGCTGCAATATCTACATGGGATAACGCACGAATAAGGGCACGGTCTTTACAATCTATCTCGTTAGTGTCTTTTATTCCTAACTGGCGGCATACCTCCATTTCTTTTTCGGTAAATGAATTTTTATCGTCCATCTATCTGTCCTTCATAAAATTTTCATCGGTGATGTTCAAAAATTCTCTTGCTATAGCTAAGAGTTCCGCAATCCGATGGGGCGGTATGGATTCTTGTTCAGCTTTATCGTAGATATCAAGCAACAGGATTACTCCGCTCGCTTCATTTATTTCGTACACAAAGTCGATGACCCGCGCACCGTGACTTTTGCCTCGGTTTTTGCTGGCAATAGCCATACGCACTTTATGAATGCCTCTGCCAAGGTCAGTCCCTGCAACAGGGTTGGCATGAAGTTCGTTAAGCAAATTGGCATAATCCTGTTTTAATGACTTATACTTTTTACCTAACTGCTTCAATTCTTTTTCGAAATAGGGGATTGTATCAATTCTATAATTCATTGAGTAATTCCTCCGCCGATTTCAATTTCCAACCTTCTTTTTTGGCACGATACATCTGAGTAAAAGCTCTGAGGTATCTTTGTTCCAGCTCTTCCTTGCTGATGTATTCCTCTTCATCCTCCTCTTCCTGCGCCTTGCTTGCCGCCTTCTTTACCGCTGCCAAGGCACGGTTGAGTGAGCGTTGTACTTTTTGGATTACATCAATGTCGTCCACGTTCCGCAATTCGTTTATCAATGCTTCGCGTTGCATGGCTAATGCAGAATTCTCCGTCATGGCTTTATCCTCCTCATTATTAAATTTATAATCTGTATGCAAAGTTACAAATTATTCTTTTATTCCCACTATGTCAAAGAGCGTTATTTTTTCAGTTGACAAGGTTTCAATTGACAAGTTGACAAGGCTTTAGATACAAGGTTCGTTTTGCTATTTAAAACCTTGTCAACTTGTCAACTGATGCCTTGTTACCTAATGTATTTCAGATTCTCTTCCGCCTCACGGATGCCGGCTTGCGCGGCACGTTGTAGGCAGGGGAGCGCTTCGTCATAGCGTTCCAAGAGAATCAACGCTACGCCTCGGGCGTTATCGGCTTGAGGGCTGTTGCCCGCTTTCTCCAAGTATCGCAATGCCTGTTCCGCCTCTTTCCGTTCCAAAAGCGCATTGGCGGCGTTGAGGTTTGCTGTCGGGTCATCGGGATACATGCGGACGGCTACGTCGAATACGTGGTTGAACTCCTCGCTGCCGGGCTGGTAGGTCTGTGCTACGGCAAACATCTCCTGCAGGCTGAGGTTTTGCGGACGAGTCTTGATGACCTCTTTTGCTTCTTCCACGTTGAAGCCACGTATTGTATAGTCTACCGTATAGTCGGTGCGCCGCAGGGCGGGATAGCAGTCTTGCAGCAAGGTGCGATAGGAAGCCGGATAAGCCGAACGGATACGTTGCTCCCTTTGGTCAAGGCTGCCTTCGCCGTCCATGATTGCCAAGATCGCCTCCTTATCTGCCAACGAACTTGTTTGCAGGTACAGGCGCAATCCTTCCCAGTTCTCTCCACCAGGTTCAGTCTGGAACAAGGCTGTGCCGAAACCATATTCTTCTATCAAGTAGTCTTTAAGTGCCTGCGTTCTGCCTTCGGACAGACGTACGTTCGACTCATATCTGCCTTCTGGCGACGCATAACCGCGCAAACAGATCTGGGTGATGCTAAAATCCTTGTCGGCACGGATGGTGTCGATGGTAGAACGTATTTTTGCCAATTCGGCAGTGTTCCGACGGTATTCGGGGTAAATCACGGTCTTGTTTACTGGGAAATCCAAGTAAGCCTCGCCGCTTAACGCACGTGTCTTGCGAGTTTCCGCCTGAGGACTGATGTACGCCAATTTCGGGACAAAGGCAAGATCGGCTTGTGCCAATGGGGTATTTCCTCCTTTTGCTACATTGCCGCATCCGCATACGTCTTCAGATACCGAAAGACCTGCATTATTCATCCATTGTTTGTAGGGTAGGGCAATACGGTAGTCAACAGAAGCCCCTTCAGGACTCTGCGGCTTGCCGCTATGCTTGATGACGGCATAAGGATTTTCGGCGTAAAGCGACTCTTCGTTGCGTTGGTAATAGATGTAACGCCGGCGCCCCATCACCTCAATGGCAGGAAGCCATTGCCAGTCCTCGCCCTGAGCAAAGAGCGGAGCCAGCACCACGGAACGGTTGCGTCCCACCTCCATTTCGGAGAGGTCGATGTTCATCTGTATCACCACGCTGTCGCGCTGTTTGTTGATTTCCACACCGCTCACCTTTGCTCCGCTTGACAGACGCTGCACGCCTTGGGCAGCTGCCGGCATTAGCGGAAGCAGTGACAACAAGCTATATAAACAGATTGTTTTCATGTTTCTCGTTCCTCCTTTTAAAATACATAAATCAGGTTGATTGCCGCTTTTGTAGGTCCGAAGTAGTTGTGGGATTTGTTCTCTTCCAACAAGTCACCGCAATGGGGGCATTCGTATTTGTCGTATTGGCTATACACGTAACCGATGCCGATTTCCGCCTCTACGCTCCAATGCTTGGAAAGCATCCATTGGTATCCGTAAACGATACCCGCTCCCAGCATCCAGCCTTCGAAACGATGGTCTTGCAGTTGGCTGAAATCGGTGCCCAAGAAAGTGAAATCGGTATTCCAGTTGCCCATGTTGTAGATGCCGCCTAAGAGATGCGCACCCACGAAATGACCGTTAAAGGCCTCGCAGAACCAATAACGTGCCTCGGGCTGGAAAGAAAGCTGCTTCCACTTCTTGTTGTCGGAAAAAGACCAAGGATTCCAATTGGCTGACACATCTAAGGTCCATTTGGGAGCCAGGCGAGCTTCAGCACCAAGGTTTATCGTAGTGGTTGCACCATAAAACAGATTCGTTTTCACAGCCCAATCTTGTGCAAATGCCGAAAGGTTGCAGCACAAGAGAAGAATAGACAGTAAGCGTTTCATAATATATTGTAATTCTTTATTTTTTCCTTCCATCCGAGATACAAAACCGCATTTTATGCTGTATCTTTGTATTCCTATCCTCTTCGACTATATCTCCGAAAAAATCCTTTGTCTTGTCTGTCTTTTGTCCTTGCAAACATAGATATAATACTTTACAAAAACAAGTGTTTTCATTGTTTTTTTCAAAAAAATAAAATAAAATTCTTATAGGAGTGCTGTAGCGAGGGTAGCATAGTGGAGGAGGTACACCTTATTTAATAGAATGCGAATCGGGAGTTAAAAGGGAGTTGGAAGAAATTATTGTCCGCAGGTGGGTTGGAAGTTTGGCGGTCAGTACATTTGTATCGGTTTCAGAGGCAGGAATATTGCTCTGGAAAGTAATATATACTTCAACTGCGAATGAATATATACTTCAACCGCGAATGAATATATACTTCAACTGCAGATGAAGATATACTGCAATCAGATGGGGTATATTTTAGGGGCAGGAGGACATTGCTTTGGGATAATCGAATGTTATTTTGATGCGCCTTCGGAATGTGTCCACTTATCCATGTGGATGTATTCAGGGCGTATGCGATACGCCCCTACAGCAAAAAACGCTGCTTACCTTCACAGGCGAGCAGCGCAGCTACAATACAAAATACAAATACAACTAAACGAGATATTATTATAAAACGTCCTGTTTTATACAATTCCTTGTGCCATCATGGCGTGTGCCACTTTCATGAATCCGGCAATGTTGGCACCTTTTACATAATTGATGTAACCGTCAGGCTCGGTGCCGTACTTCACACATTGTTCGTGGATGTTGTGCATAATCTGATGCAGCTTGTCGTCTACTTCCTGTGCGGTCCAGCTGATGTGCATGGCGTTCTGGCTCATTTCGAGTCCCGAGGTCGCTACACCTCCTGCATTGACGGCTTTTCCCGGTGCATACATCACCTTGTTTTCGATGAATGCATCGATGGCTTCGGGTGTGCAACCCATGTTGGAAATTTCTCCGACACAAAGAACGGAATTTTTTATCAAATTACAAGCGTCTTCGCCATTTAATTCGTTCTGAGTGGCGCAAGGAAGTGCGATATCTACCTTTACTTCCCACGGACGGCGTCCCGGATAGAAGGTTGCGCCCGGATATTTTTCGGCATAGGGTGCTACCACATCGTTTCCCGAAGCGCGGAGTTCGAGCATGTAGTCTATCTTTTCACCGCTTACTCCGTCGGGGTCGTAAATATATCCGTCGGGACCGGAAAGGGTGACTACCTTAGCTCCTAACTGGTTGGCTTTCGTTACGGCTCCCCATGCTACGTTGCCGAAACCTGATACGGCGATGGTTTTGCCCTTGATGTCGATGCCTTTCTTGTCGAGCATGTGTTTTACGAAGTACAGTCCGCCGAAACCTGTGGCTTCGGGACGGATAAGCGAACCGCCATATTCAAGTCCTTTGCCTGTAAAGGTGCCGGTAAATTCGTGTGTCAGTTTCTTGTACATGCCGAACATGTATCCAACCTCGCGTCCGCCTACGCCGATGTCGCCGGCAGGCACATCCATGTCGGGACCCAGATGGTGGTAAAGCTCCAGCATAAAGGCTTGGCAGAAGCGCATGATCTCGGCTTCGCTCTTGCCGCGCGGTGAGAAGTCGGAACCGCCTTTGGCGCCACCCATGGGCAAGGTGGTAAGGGCGTTTTTGAATGTTTGTTCGAATCCTAAGAATTTCAGGATAGACAGGTTGACTGATGCGTGGAAACGGATGCCGCCTTTGTAAGGGCCGATGGCATTGTTGAATTGGACGCGATAGCCCAGGTTGACTTGCACTTTGCCTTTGTCGTCTACCCACGGCACACGGAATGTGATGATGCGGTCGGGTTCTACCAGCCGCTCGATGAGCGATACCTTTTCGAACTCGGGATGCTGGTTGTAAATATCTTCGATAGAAATCAATACCTCTTTTACGGCTTGCAAATACTCAGATTCACCGGGATGCTTGGCCTCCAGCGATGACATGATTCGGTTGATGTCCATAACTATTTATCTTTAAGGTCTGACAAAATGAAATGTTTCTTTATGCAAAGGTAGGATTTTAAACGGATAAACCAAATAATTCTGTATGAATTTATCTGTAAAAACTGATAAAAAGTTAAAAGCCGTGTGGCAGGTCATTGGCGGCAGGTAAAGTTTGTACGCCGATAAGTTGCATAAATCAAGAGAAATCCCGAAATTTGTTTGAGAAATCAAGCTTAAATCCGATAGCTATGCTCAATAAGTTAAAATTAAACCAACTCTATTTCAAGGATACCCAGTTTGTCAACCTGATGACGAAACGTATCTTTAATGTACTTCTGGTTGCCAATCCGTATGATGCTTTCATGCTGGAAGACGACGGGCGCATCGATGAGAAAATCTTTATCGAGTATATGAACCTGAGCCTTCGTTATCCGCCGCGTTTCACGCAGGTGTCTACCGAGGAAGATGCCTGGAAGCAGTTGGAAAACACCCGTTTCGAGCTGGTCATCTGTATGCCCGGCACCGATAATAGTGATACGTTTGACATCGGCAGGCAAATCAAGGAGAAATATCCGCATATTCCGCTGGTGGTCCTGACTCCGTTCTCGCACGGCATCCGCGAGCGGATGGAGCACGAAGACCTGAGTGTCTTTGAATACGTGTTCTGCTGGCTGGGGAATACCGACCTGCTGGTGTCTATCATCAAGCTGATAGAGGACAAGATGAATCTGGAGCATGATGTCAAGGAGGTGGGTGTGCAGATGATTCTGCTGGTAGAAGACTCCATACGGTTTTATTCGTCGGTATTGCCTAACCTTTACAAGTTTGTGTTGCGCCAAAGCCAGGAGTTTGCAACGGAGGCGCTGAACGAGCACCAGCGTACCTTGCGCATGCGCGGGCGTCCTAAGATTGTATTGGCACGCACTTATGAGGAGGCGTTTGACCTTTATACCCGTTATCAGAACAATACCTTGGGGATTGTTTCCGATGCGCGTTTCCCTCGAGAAGGGAAGATTGATCCGCAGGCAGGCATCCGCTTTCTTACCGAGGTGCGTAGCCGGAGTCCGTTTATCCCTTTGATTTTGCAATCGTCGGAAGCTTCGAACCGGGAGTTTGTCACCCACATTCATGCCCAGTTTGTCGACAAGAATTCCAAGAAGATGAATCTGGACTTGCGGCAGGCTGTGTCCGAGCATTTCGGCTTCGGTGATTTTGTGTTCCGTGACCCGAAGACTAAGGAGGAAGTGGCGCGGGTGCATAACTTGAAAGATTTGCAGAACGCCATTTTCTCTATCCCCGCCGACTCGCTGCTGTATCATATCGGGCGTAATCACGTGTCCCGCTGGTTGTATTCGCGTGCTATATTTCCCGTGGCAGAGTTCCTGAAGCAGATTACGTGGGAGTCGTTGCAAGACATTGATGCCCACCGGCAGATTATCTTCGAAGCCATTGTGAAATACCGTAAGATGAAAAACCAGGGTGTCGTAGCGGTATTCCAGCGCGACAGGTTCGACCGCTATTCGCACTTTGCCCGCATCGGTGACGGTTCGTTGGGAGGAAAGGGGCGCGGACTTGCCTTTATCGACAACATGGTAAAGCGTCATCCCGAGTTTGAAGAGTTTGAGAATGCCACGATAGCCATTCCGAAGACGGTGGTGCTCTGTACGGATATATTCGACGAGTTTATGGAAACCAACCAGCTCTACCAGATAGCCCTGAGCGAAGCGGATGACGAAGTGATATTGCGTGCCTTTCTGCGTGCGAAGCTGCCCGATAACCTGGTAGAGGACTTTTTCGCTTTCTTCGATGTGGTGAAGGCGCCGATAGCCATCCGTTCGTCCAGCTTGCTGGAAGACTCGCACTATCAGCCTTTTGCCGGTATCTATTCTACTTATATGATTCCGTATATGGATGACAAGTACGAACGCCTGCGGATGCTGAGCGATGCGATAAAAGGTGTATATGCTTCGGTGTTCTATAAAGACAGCAAGGCGTATATGCAGGCTACCAGCAACGTTATCGACGAGGAAAAGATGGCGGTAATCCTGCAGGAGGTAGTGGGTACGCAATACGGCGACCGTTACTATCCTGCCATATCGGGCGTGGCACGTTCGGTCAATTATTATCCTATCAATGACGAACTTGCCGAAGAAGGTACTGTCAGCCTGGCATTGGGCTTGGGCAAATACATCGTCGACGGCGGATTGACCCTGCGTGTGTGTCCGTATCACCCTGATAAGGTGTTACAGACCAGTGAACTGGAGATGGCGCTTCGCGAGACACAGACCCGCTTTTATGCCCTTGACCTGAAGAACCTGGGACACGACTTTTCGCTGGATGACGGGTTCAATCTCTTGAAGCTGCCGGTGAAGGAAGCCGAGGCAGACGGTTCGCTGACATACATCGCTTCTACTTACGACCCTTATGATATGGTTATCCGCGACGGTATTTATCCCGGCGGGCGCAAGGTGATTACCTTTGCCAATATTCTTCAGCACGATGTGTTTCCTTTGGCACGTATTCTTCAGCTGGTACAGAAGTATGGTCAGGGTGAAATGCGCCGTCCGGTAGAGATTGAGTTTGCCGTTAACCTGAACGCCCAAGAGAAGTCCGGCACTTTTTATTTGCTTCAAATCCGTCCGATGGTGGATATGAAAGCCGATTTCAACGAAGACCTGGAAGCCATCCCCGCAGAGCGTTTGTTGCTGAAAAGCGAGAATGCGTTGGGGCAGGGTGTGATAGATGATATGCAAGATGTGATTTATGTGAAGACGGAAGGTTATTCGGCTTCGAACAACCAGCTGATAGCCTATGATATCGAGAAACTGAACCGGCGTTTCCTTGACGAAGGCAAGCACTATGTCCTGGTAGGTCCGGGCAGGTGGGGAAGCAGTGATACCTGGCTGGGTATTCCTGTGAAGTGGCCCAATATTTCGGCGGCACGTATTATCGTTGAGGCTGGTCTCACCAATTACCGTGTCGACCCTAGCCAGGGTACGCATTTCTTCCAGAACCTCACGTCATTCGGGGTAGGCTATTTTACCATCAATGCTTATTGCGGCGACGGGGTGTTCAATCAGGAATTGCTGGATGCCATGCCTGCTGTGGAAGAGACGAAATTTATCCGTTGGGTGCATTTCGACAAGCCGCTTACGGCAAAGATGAACGGGAAGAAGAAGCTGGGAGTGGTGGAATTGCCGGAATGAGTAACCTGTTTATTATATAAATATTCACCACAGAGGCTACAGAGTGTCACAGAAGAATAGGTCAATAAACAATATGCTAATGTGAAAATAAATTAGCACATTGCCCTATTATTCATTGACACATTAAATCTGTGTCCTCCTTTAGATTTGCATTGGTAAAAGGGCAAAGAAAAAAGTTACCTTTGCCGTAAAAAAGGTTAACCAAGAAAAGGAGGTGACCTATTGTGTCCTATAGGC
>NZ_NFJG01000078.1:0-20678 GCF_002159755.1 Bacteroides sp. An269 | reverse complement strand
CGCTCCTGTTCTTCGTCAGATAGCCCGCTATCTTCCTCATCACAGAAGCGAAAATGCCTCAAAAACTCATCCCAAATCATCGCACGATAAATTCAAAACAGCTTCTAAGCTATTGGGAAAAACATGCCTTAGGTTGTCATTTCAAGGTTAAATAAAGTTATCCTTTCTTCTATTACTGTAGCAAAAATATTTTATAAATGCCTGCCATCAGCCAACCCAACCGCGTTGAAAACGCAATAGTACTGCATTCGCCAATGCAGTATATATTCATTTTTCAGGGGTATGTATTGACTGTTGGCAGACATTTAGAAACAGTTCTCCCAATGTCTTTCGCAATACCGGATGCAATGTTTCACTGGCTATCTCCACCAAAGGTTTCATAACAAACTCACGTTCGGTCATTAAGGGATGTGGCAGAACCAGTTCTGGTGTATACAAGATTACATCATCGTATAACAGCAGGTCTATATCAATCAAACGGTCATGATACACTCCTCCGACCGATTTTTGGGTACGCCCCAATGTGCGTTCGATTTCTTGGGTCCGGTGCAAGACTTCCATTGGAGGTAAAATGGTTTCCACACATGCCGCTGCATTTAGAAATTTATGTTCGGAAGCGAACCCCCATGGAGCAGTTTCATAAAAAGAAGATAGGGAAATCACTTTCCCTATCTCGTCATTTATCAGTCTGGTAGCAGTACGTAGATTGGTTGCTTTGTCTCCCAAATTCGTACCCAGTCCCAAATAGACATTTGCCATCCTTTATCGAATTACTTGTTCAATATCAGCATCGCATCGCCATAAGTGCCGAAACGATAATCTTCTTTCAACGCCTCTTGATAAGCATCCATTACCAGCTCATATCCTCCATACGAACATACCAGCATCAGCATGGTAGACAAAGGCATATGGAAATTGGTCACCATTGCATCGGGCAATACGAAATCGTAGGGCGGGAAAATGAACTTGTTGGTCCAACCCTCATATTCTTTGAGATGTCCGTCTGTGCCTGTAGCCGTTTCGATGGCCCGCATCACGCTGGTACCTACCGCGCATACCTTGTGTCCGCTATCCTTTGCTTCATTTACAATACGGCAAGCCTCGGATTTGATGAACATTTGTTCCGAATCCATCTTGTGCTTGGTCAGGTCTTCCACATCAATGTCGCGAAAACATCCCAATCCGCAGTGCATGGTAATAAATGCCAAGTTGATACCTTTGATTTCCATACGTTTCATCAGCTCGCGGCTGAAGTGGAGTCCTGCAGCTGGTACGGTTACAGCCCCTTCATACTTGGCATAGATGGTTTGAAAACGTTCGGTGTCTTCCGGTTCTGCCGGACGACGGATAAAAGGAGGAAGAGGCGGCTCGCCCAATGCATAGAGAGCCTTCTTAAATTCATCATGCGGACCATCATAAAGGAAACGAAGGGTTCGTCCACGTGACGTGGTATTGTCTATTACCTCGGCCACCATTGAATCATCATCGCCGAAATACAACTTATTTCCGATACGTATTTTACGTGCAGGATCCACCAGTACGTCCCATAGGCGGAGTTCTTCGTTCAATTCGCGCAACAAAAAGACTTCAATGCGCGCCCCTGTCTTTTCCTTGTTTCCATACAAACGGGCAGGGAATACTTTCGTGTCGTTAAAAATGAATGCATCCTGATCATCAAAATAGTTCAGGATGTCCTTGAATATAACATGTTCTATCTGACCAGTAGACTTGTGTACTACCATCAGCCGGGACTCGTCTCTGTACTTCACCGGATGCAAAGCAATCTTTTCTTCCGGTAACTTGAATTTGAATTGTGACAGTTTCATCTTCTTCTCCTTTCCTTATATTATTATTCCAGATACCAAGCGGCTTGTTGAACGGGTACAGGCTTTCAGATATTTTCAGCTCCTTTAACCGGTAAGGAGCTATATTCCCATCCTATTCGAACATTCCGCCAACCAGGTACTTAAACTTAGTCAACTATTACATCCTGCTGGTTCAGCCAGCTTTCAAAATCTTCTACTTTCATACAATTTTCCAAGGTCACTTCACCCACGCGAGTACGACACAACGCAGTCAGGTGTGCCCCACTGTGTAATGCTTCCCCGATGTCGCGTGCCAATGCGCGGATATATGTACCTTTGCTACAGACCACGCGTATCTTTATTTCGGGTAGTGCACATTCCAGCAATTCAATCTCATCGATAACCAACGTCTTGGGCTTCAGTTGTACTTCATCACCTTTACGCGCCAGTTCGTAAGCACGCTTCCCATCTACCTTGCATGCAGAAAATGCCGGAGGCACCTGCTCTATAGCACCCACAAAGCGCTGCAATGTTTCTTCCACCAACTCACGGGTAATGTGTCCGGTAGGATACGTGGCGTCTATCTCTTTTTCCAAATCATACGACGGCGTGGTGGCTCCCAACTGTAGGGTCGCCACATATTCTTTCGTATGGTATTGGAATTCTTCGATACGCTTTGTTGCTTTTCCTGTACAGACAATCATCACCCCAGTTGCCAAGGGGTCGAGTGTCCCGGCATGTCCCACTTTTATTTTTTTCACTCCCAGCTTGCGGCTGACGTGATACCTTATTTTATTGACAAGCGCAAACGATGTCCATCGGTACGGCTTATCAAAATACAACACCTCTCCTTCTTTAAAGTTCATCAAGCAAGTTCCAAATTATATCCTAAAGCTGTCATTATCAAAATTACTCCTCCCACAATGATACGATACCATCCGAAAGCTGCAAATCCGTATTTCGTCACAAAGCTGATGAAGAACTTGATGGCGAGCATTGCTACGACAAATGCGACTACATTGCCTACAATCAGCGCCTCCATATTTGCCGTGATGATTTCTGTACCACCGTCCATAAACAGTTTCAGCATCTTGTAGACCGTGGCGGCAAACATGGTAGGTACGGCAAGAAAGAAAGAAAACTCGGCAGCAGCCTTACGGGTAAGCTTCTGTGCCATACCGCCTACAATGGTGGCCATCGAACGCGATACGCCCGGAATCATTGAAATGCACTGGAACAGTCCGATACAAAAAGCACGTTTCTCGGTCAGTTCAGTCGTTTCGCTTCCATTTCCGAACAATTTGTCGCAAAACAGCATAAACACGCCTCCTACAATCAACATTACCGCAACCACAATCACACTTTCCAGCATAGCATCGATCATATCACTGAACAACAGACCTAATACAGCTGCAGGAATGAAGGCAACCAACAATTTCCAATAAAAATCGTACTTATGCAGGAAACGTTTCAGCGTTGAAGCCCCTTCGGGAGCCGGTTTATGATTCAGACGGAAAAAACGTTTCCAATACAAACATACCACCGAAAGAATAGCTCCAAACTGGATGATAAACGTAAATGCTTTCACAAATTCGGTACTCTCTACCCCCAGCACATTTTGTGCTATAATCATATGCCCTGTCGATGAGACAGGTAAAAACTCGGTCAACCCTTCAACAATCGCTATTATGATTGTTTGCAATAAATTCAAATCTCCTTCCATTATTTATTGATAATTTGACAATCAGCTATTTATTATTTATGCCAATCAGGAGTTGAAAGGGAGTTAGAAACAGTTATCGCCCGCCAGGCAGACTGGAAATTAAAGTGATAACTCCTATGAAACATAACTGCTTTTAATTCCTGATTCACATTATATTTAGTTGTCTATTTGCAAATAGCAAGCCGAAGTAGTAACAAACTTATCCTTTCGGTTTGCGCAATATACCATAAATCATTGCGATAAATCCTATAAAGCAAACTACCGGTGCCACCTTGATACGTCGCGCACTGAAAATGTCCGGTTCGAATGTAGTTTCGGTAGAACCCGGTCCTGACATCAGCAAGAAACCGATGATGATTACTACCATCCCTCCTGCCAATAACAGGAAGTTAGTCTTGTCAAAAGCAAATTTTCTTCTATCCATAATTTGTTCTTTTATAGAAATAATAAAGAAACCTGAAGAGTGGAAAAAGTTGGAGACCATTGAAAATGGCATGAAACTTACACTCTCCTTAATTTCTTTACCTTCTCCTAATTATAATATAGTTCATTGGTCTTCATCCGCAAATAACGGTTAATGGAAATCCATGCACAAAATGTCGTTATCACTACCCCGAACAAGAATACCGCCCCCATCACCACCAACATTACCCCAGGGGTTATTACCGCCAGCAAATCGGGTTCATATCGTACCAGTGCATACGCTGCTGCAACCAGTATCCCGTCGGCTATCACTCCAGCCAGGATACCTACCCATACATTGCGTACCAAGAAAGGACGACGGATGAAAGCCCAGCTTGCTCCTACCAGTTTCATGGTATTGATAAGAAAACGTTTGGAATAAATGGTAAGCCTGATGGTATTGTTTATCAATGCAAATGATATCAGCATAAGCAGGGCAGCAAGCCCTAGCAATACCACACTGATTTTACGGATGTTACGGTTGACCGCATCCAGCAGGTCTTGTGGATAATTGATTTCGATGACACCCTTTTCCGAAAGAATTTCGTCCTTTATCCAGGCTATGCTGTCCGAATTGGCATACTCCGCATTCAGCTTTACTTCGATAGAAGCCGTAAACGGATTGTAACCTAAAAACTCGGCAGGGTCGGTTCCCATAGCTTCCGATTGCTCCTGCAATGCCTGTTTCTTTGAAATATAATCGGTTTGCTTTACGTAAGGCTTGGCGTTCAGCCTGTTCCGGAACTGTAATATGTCGGGGTCTTTCATATCATCGCTTATCAATACAGAGAAAGCTATATTCTCGCGTACATATACAGATAAGTTGTTTGCTGCCAGCACGAAGAAAACCACCGTCCCCAGCAACAACAGGACCAACATGGTGCTGATGCTGGAGGTAATGAACTGCATATCTATCAATGCTCCCGATTTTTTGCTCATGCCTTCACTTTTTTCTGAAACACATATATCATCGAACTGCTCCGTTCCTTTTTCACTAATGAAGCCAGACCGGCTTCCATTCCCTTCAGCATCCCTTTTACGAAAGGAAAACTGCTTTTCCGATACTTTTCCGAAAGCATTGATACGTAAAATGCATCAAACGGCATCGGATGACGTTCGGTCAAGATGAACCCATGCTTGGCTCCGAACTGCTGTATGACAGACGGAGCAAAGTGCCACAAATGACGCGGCACATCATATGCCGCCCACATTTCCTTATAAAAACGGGCGTCAAACGAAGTTGGGTTAGGTACAGCTACAACCAGAATACCCCGGTCGCTCAGCAGGGAATAAATCCTCTCCCACGTTTCATTTAAATTCTGCAGGTGCTCCATTACGTGCCATAATGTCACCACGTCAAATGAACCGGTTTCGTATGCCGGCAAAGCTTCAGGAGCATTCACTTCCAATCCGAAATGTTCACGCGCAAAAACTCTTGCCTGCGGACTTTTCTCGATAGCCGAAACCCGCCATCCGCGTCCAGACATAAAGTGAGGAAAATACCCTGTTCCTGTGCCGATGTCAAGCAAACGCCCCCGGCTCAGTCCGCAACACCGTTTGATAAGTCGTGCCTTACGGCGCAACATGTATTGACGCACACAATGGTACAACCGGTTAGCAAGTCCCTTGCGCGTATCGGTATGCGAAATATAATCGGGCGACTCGTAATAACGTCCTATCTCACTTTCATCGGGCACATCCTGCGTGAAAAGGAATCCGCACGATGCACACCGGCAAATGTCGAACGGTTCATTTGTGGCATAGTGATCGGTACAAGTCATCACCTTCTCCAGTTGGTCTTTGCCGCATAACGGGCACGTATCTATATGCAGTCTGTTCACTTTATTCCCTAATTTGGTGCAAAATAACAAATAAATCGGGTACGAATACCTATCTGTTAAGCTTCTTTAAGGATATTGGGAAAAAGCGGAAAACATTTGTCTGGCCTACTCAGTCTGCACCGTTTTCTTCCGGCATCTTGTTTTCGGGCTTTTCGATGCCGTCTGCCGTGGCTCGTTCTTCCATAGTTGAACCGAGCCAGTACGGGACAAGTGCCCGGCATTATCCTCTTTTACAACATCTACGATGCTTTCGTGCCTTTCCGCTTTTCCTTGCGCAACACGAAGCCTATCCATGCGATGCCCAGCCCGCCCACACTGAAGAACCCGTGCAAGCAGCCTTCATGTACGGGGAAACGTACCTCACGCACATATTCCGGATTGTAAAGCAAGGCAATCTCCCCTCCTTCGCGTATGCCGAACGTCAGATAGACTTCCTTTGAGGTGTACATCTCGCCGAACTCCACCGTTTCGTAGCGCACATCGACACGATGTTCCCACCTCATCTTGCGGTACTTGTACACCCGTTCCGACTCTATCCGTTCCACTACTCCGCGGGCAGGATTCCAGTCTTTCACTATCATGCCCAGCGAAATGAAGCCGCCTATTCCCAGCGCCAGCATCACAAAGCCGATAAGGAAACAGGCTACGTAAGCCATATCATGAGATTTCATAAAGCCTCTTGTTCGTTTACATTCACGAGGGTAAATATAAACAAAAGTACACACATAAGCAAACATGTGCATAAAGATATTGTCAAAATACCAACAACCTGCCAATCCCTTTCCGCACAAGGCTATACACATCCGGCAAAGCAAGCAGTTATTTCAAGTATTTTAACTGGTAAGAACTATAGTTTCACCATGATAAAACTGCCGTTTTAACCTGTTAAAACTCCCTGAAACTACAGCTTCCTTATGCAACACATGCTTCTGAAGCATGCATAAGAAGCAATTTATCCACACATTCCACTTGACGTTATCCACAAGCTATAAACACCTATAAGAAGGTTTCAACAAGTTTTTCAACTGTTTATTTACCATTTATCAACAAAATTCTTAACCGATAGAAACGCTTGTCTTCTATATTTTTGTATCTTTGTACTGATGAGAAACCGAAACTGAAAAACCGCAAAACAATGATGCAACAATCTTCAGTGAACTGACCGGTATTCTCGTTTCTTTCCCTCACTTCAAACTCTTCCGCCCTTCATTCGTTGCAAATAAAGGATTTCTTTGTATCTTTGCGCAGCTTATAATATAAGGTGTAAAATCAAAATCACAACACAATATCATCATGGAATATAATTTCAGAGAGATCGAAAAGAAATGGCAACAGAAGTGGGTGGAACAGAAAACCTACCAGGTTACCGAAGACGAATCGAAACAGAAGTTCTACGTGCTGAACATGTTCCCTTATCCTTCGGGAGCGGGACTTCACGTAGGCCATCCGCTGGGATACATCGCCAGCGACATCTACGCAAGATACAAACGCCTGCAAGGCTTCAATGTGCTGAACCCGATGGGATACGATGCCTACGGGCTTCCGGCGGAACAATACGCCATCCAGACCGGGCAGCATCCTGCCATCACAACCCAGAACAATATCAACCGCTACCGCGAGCAGCTGGACAAGATAGGATTCTCGTTCGACTGGGACCGCGAAGTGCGTACCTGCGACCCTAAGTATTACCACTGGACGCAATGGGCTTTCCAGAAAATGTTCAACAGCTTCTATTGCAACACCTGCGGCAAGGCACAACCCATCGAAAAACTGATAGAGCACTTCGAAAAGCAGGGTACCGAAGGGCTGGACGCAGCTTGCTCGGAAGAACTGAGCTTCAGCGCCGACGAATGGAAGGCAATGAGCGAAAAGCAGCAACAGGAAACGCTGATGAACTATCGCATCGCCTACCTGGGCGAAACCATGGTAAACTGGTGCCCGCAACTGGGTACGGTGCTGGCAAACGATGAAGTGGTAGACGGTGTAAGCGAACGCGGAGGCTATCCCGTAGTGCAGAAAAAGATGCGCCAGTGGTGCCTGCGTGTGTCGGCATACGCAGGACGCTTGCTTGACGGACTGGACCACATCGACTGGACCGACTCTTTGAAAGAAACCCAACGCAACTGGATAGGCCGTTCGGAAGGTACGGAAGTGCGGTTCAAAGTGAAAGACCGTGACCTCGAATTTACCATCTTCACCACCCGTGCCGATACGATGTTCGGCGTGACCTTCATGGTACTGGCTCCCGAAAGCGAACTGGTTCCGCAAGTCACTACCGACGGACAGCGTGCCGAAGTGGAAGCTTATCTGGACCGTACCAAGAAACGTACCGAACGTGAACGCATCGCCGACCGCCGTGTGACGGGTGTATTCAGCGGCTCGTATGCCATCAATCCTTTCACGGGCGATGCCGTACCTATCTGGATTAGCGACTATGTATTGGCTGGCTACGGAACCGGAGCCATCATGGCGGTACCGGCACACGATAGCCGCGACTATGCTTTTGCCAAGCATTTCAACCTCCCCATCGTTCCGCTGGTAGAAGGATGTGACGTAAGCGAAGAAAGCTTCGATGCCAAGGAAGGTATCGTATGCAACTCGCCGAAAGCCGGTGTAACGCCTTATTGCGACTTGAATCTGAACGGCCTGACCATTAAGGAAGCCATCGCCGCTACCAAGGAATATGTGAAAGCACACCACTTGGGACGTGTAAAGGTGAACTACCGCCTGCGCGACGCTATCTTCTCGCGCCAGCGTTATTGGGGCGAACCGTTCCCGGTATATTACAAGGACGGCATGCCTTACATGATTGACGAAAACAAGCTTCCGCTGGAATTGCCCGAAGTCGACAAGTTCTTGCCTACCGAAACTGGCGAGCCTCCGTTGGGACACGCTACAAAATGGGCTTGGGATGTAGAGAAAGGCGAAGTAGTAGAGAATACGAAGATAGACAACGTGCATGTATTCCCGCTCGAACTGAATACCATGCCGGGCTTTGCCGGTTCGAGTGCCTATTACCTGCGCTACATGGACCCGCACAACGATAAAGCACTGGTATCGGAAAAGGCAGACCGCTACTGGCAGAACGTAGACCTCTACGTAGGCGGTACCGAACATGCTACGGGGCACCTTATCTATTCCCGCTTTTGGAACAAGTTCCTGTTCGACCTCGGCGTAAGTGTCAAGGAAGAACCGTTCCAGAAACTGGTGAACCAAGGCATGATTCAGGGACGGAGCAACTTCGTATACCGCATCAAGGATACCAACACCTTCGTCTCTCTCGGCCTGAAAGACCAATACGACGTGACACCTTTACACGTAGACGTGAACATCGTGACCAATGACGTGCTCGACATCGAATCCTTCAAGAACTGGCGTCCCGAATATCACGATGCCGAATTCATCCTCGAAGACGGCAAGTACATCTGCGGCTGGGCGGTAGAGAAGATGAGCAAGTCGATGTACAACGTGGTGAACCCCGACATGATTGTAGAGAAATACGGAGCCGACACCCTGCGTATGTACGAAATGTTCCTGGGTCCGGTAGAGCAGTCGAAACCTTGGGACACGAACGGCATCGACGGTGTGCACCGCTTCCTGAAGAAACTCTGGAACCTGTTCTACGGACGTCAGGGCGAGTTCCTGCCTACGGAAGGCGAAGCTACGAAAGAAGAACTGAAGTCTATCCATAAACTGATAAAGAAAGTTACGGGCGACATCGAGGTCTTCTCATACAATACTTCTATCAGTGCCTTCATGATTTGTGTCAATGAACTGACCGCGCTGAAGAGCCGCAACAAGGCAGTGCTGACCGACCTCGTCATCCTGCTTGCTCCCTTCGCGCCTCACCTTGCCGAAGAGCTTTGGGAAGCGTTGGGACACGGCACCACCGTATGCGATGCCCAATGGCCTGCATGGAACGAAGACTACCTGAAGGAAGACACGGTGAAATATACCATCTCTTTCAACGGGAAAGCACGTTTCACCATGGAATTCCCTGCGGATGCCGACAACGACACCATACAGGCGGCGGTAATGGCGGAAGAGCAGTCTCAGAAATGGATTGAAGGCAAGACTCCGAAGAAGGTCATCATCGTGCCAAAGAAAATCGTCAACATCGTGTTATAAATAAAAGAAACGCAGATTAACGCAGATTTTCGCAGATTAAAAATAAAAAAAATCTGCGTCAATCCGCGTTAATCTGCGTTTAAACCAATTATCTATGGAGTTAGCATTAATCAAGAAGATAAGCCGCGAGTCGAAAGATTACCTTGCCATTACTTTCGGGCTGGTACTCTACGCGCTGGGCTGGGCGATGTTCCTGCTCCCCTACCAGATTACGACGGGAGGCGTGACGGGTATTTCCGCCATTATCTATTACGCTACAGGAGTAGAGATACAAGTATCCTACTTCATTATCAATGCCATATTCTTAGGCTTTGCCCTGAAAATACTGGGACCGAAGTTCAGCGTGAAGACCGTATATGCCATCTTTATGCTGACCTTCCTGCTCTGGCTCTTCCAGTGGCTGCTGAAAGACGATGCCGGACACCTGCCCCAACTCCTCGGACCGGGACAAGACTTCATGGCATGTGTCATCGGAGCCGGCATGCTTGGATTCGGTATCGGCATCGTGTTCTGCAACAACGGAAGCACGGGCGGCACCGACATCATCGCCTGGATTATCAATAAATACAAGGACGTGACGCTGGGACGCATGATGATGTATTGCGACATCGTCATCATCTCGTCATGCTATTTCATCTTCCACGACTGGCGGCGCGTGCTCTTCGGCTTCTGCGTGCTCTTCATCTTGAGCATCGTGATTGATTATGTCATCAACAGCGCACGCCAGTCGGTGCAGTTCCTCATCTTCTCGCGCAAGTACGAAGAGATAGCCGAAGGCATCTCCACCCGGATAGACCGCGGCGTCACCCTGCTTGACGGGCAAGGATGGTACAGCAAACAGAATATCAAGGTAGTAGTGGTACTGGCAAAAAAGACCCAGTCGCTCGACATCTTCCGCCTCGTGAAAGACATCGACCCCAACGCTTTCATCTCGCAAAGCAACGTCGTAGGCGTATACGGAGAAGGATTCGACAAGCTGAAAGTGAAATAAAGGAGTTAAGAAGTTAAGGAGTTAAGTCAATAGTTTTGTTTGTGATTTGTTATCTAAAGTATTGGCTTAACTTCTTAACTCCTTAACTTCTTAACTCCTAAAAAATAAACCCACCAACACAATGAAAAAGAAACTCGTTTTTGCAACCAACAACGCGCATAAGCTCGAAGAGATACGCGCCATCCTCGGCGACAAGCTGGAGATATTGAGCCTGAACGACATCGATTGTCACGCCGATATTCCTGAAACCGCTGATACCCTCGAAGGAAACGCCCGCCTGAAAGCCGGATACATCTACCAGAACTACGGCATGGATTGCTTTGCCGACGATACGGGACTGGAAGTGGAAGCCCTCGGCGGTGCACCGGGCATCTACTCGGCACGCTATGCCGGAGGCGAAGGACATGACTCGGAAGCCAACATGCGCAAATTGCTTTCCGAAATGGAAGGAAAGGAAAGCCGCCGTGCCCGCTTCCGCACCGCCATCTGCCTCATCGAAAGCGGCAAGGAGTACCTGTTCGAAGGCATCGTGCAGGGCAACATCATCGAAGCACGCCGCGGCACCGCAGGCTTCGGCTACGACCCCGTCTTCCAGCCCGAAGGCTATGCCGAGACATTTGCCGAAATGGGAAACGAAGAAAAGAATAAAATCAGCCACCGCGCCCGTGCCGTGCAGCAGCTGGTGGAATACTTACGCTCTGAAAACTAAAATGCGGCACCGATGTAGGTGTGTCAATCGCTTCTTGACACCCAATTCCTCCATCGGTGCGCTATCTTTATTATTGAAGCCTCAATGGAAATGCAAAGATTCATACAGACATGATAACGAATGGCATTTCACAATACAACCCCTGAACAACACGGTAATAGGACAATCAAGTTATAGGATGAAAAGCGTATGTCTGTTTCTGATAAAATGAAGCCTCCTGTTCGCTTCATGCGAACAGATGGGCTACTACAATAACGGGGAAATAAGCATCACCACGATATTCTGCGACCGTGTTATTCGAATACTTTGAATGTGTAGCCTTGTGCCAACAGCCATTCGATAGCACGGGGTAAGGCATACTTCAGGCGCGGCTCAGACTTGATAGAGTCGTGGAAAGTGATGATGGAACCGTTTCGGACATATTTTTTGACCTTGGCAAGCACTTGCGGACCGGTAAGACGCTTGCTGTAGTCACGGGTGACAAGATCCCACATCACGATGCGGTATTTCTTTTTCAATACATGATATTGCACCCAGCGCATATGGCCGTGAGGAGGACGGAAAAGATCTGTATGCAGGTATTCATTTGCCTTGTCGGTATTTGCCAGATAATTCTGGCTCAGATATTCGAAGCCTCGAATATGATTGAAAGTATGGTTCCCGATACGATGGCCTCGTTCTACTACCATACGGAATTCTTCAGGGTGCTTACGTACGTTATCACCCACCATAAAAAAGGTAGCCTTGATGTTATATTTGTCTAATAAGTCGAGTACCCAAGGTGTGATGTTGGGGATAGGCCCATCATCGAAAGTCAGATAAACAGCTTTTTCATTTTTATCCATACGCCATAAAGCACGTGGATAAATCCATCGAAGCAATAAGGGAGGTTGTTCGATAAGCATAACAGTATTTTGAAAGTAATTAATAGTCAACAATGAATAGTATATAACAGGCTTGTTGCATAACTGTTGCTAACTATTCATTGTTAACTGTTAATTGTTAACTATAAACTATTCATGAGCCGGATTAGCTTTTCCTATACGGTTTTCCAGCAAGCCATATAGCTGGTCGAACTGATGACGGTAGCTAGTTGCCGATTCAAGTGGTTTACCGTTTTCATCCTTCAACTTTTCAAGCGCTTTGCAGACATCGTCTAAGATGGTATAGTGGCGTATGCACTCTTCGTACGAACTGGCCAAACGTATATCGTCAAGGCTCATATACCAAGCAGCATATTCTACCGAATTTTGCGCTAACTGGCAGAGGATATTTTCTGCTTTCCCAGTTTCACCCAGTTTTGCGTAATCATCCGCCATTTCTTTCGAACTGCTGTAGATGTAGTCATGGCGCACCGTAGTGCTCGGAATCACTTTTTCGCAATAATCAAGAACTTCCAATGCCTTGTCGTTCTTGCCTTCTTTTATCAATTGGGAAGCCAATTGAACGAACATACGGCGGTGCGTATCGCACATACGGAGCACGGTTTCATCCAAATAGATATCCGGATTATCAATGCCGCCGAATTTGAACTTGTGCATCAGGTTATCGTACATCTTTTCCGAATCAATACGCCGTCCTAGTTTGGCGTTGTCGAACGGAGTGATGCGGTATGCCAAACCTTCTTGCAGGAAGTTATTAGTCAGGTTCAGATGATTTTCCGGACCTACGGTAATCGCCATATACATCGGACGTTCCCAGTTGGTATTGGCAAGCATTTCCAGCATCATCAGTTCGCTTTTGTATAGTACGCGTTTGCCTTTCAGTGAGATGTGCATATAATCAGGAATCGAATCGGGAGTAAGCATACCCGAACGTTTGATTGCTTCTTTGTCCAGCTTGATGACAATGCTGTCCGTCGGAATCATTTGCAAGCCTTCCTTCGGCGAACGTACCCAGTATTTCAGGATATTCTTCAGTTCGTATGGATTGTCACCGAACTCTTTCTTCGCTTCTTCGGGATATTGCTTGTAATAATTGTTGATAGTTTCCATTGCATCGGGACGTACATAAACCGCTTCGTTGTGTCCTTGTACGTAGTCGATACGCTCCCAGTCTATAGGAACGGAAGGCGAGTCGTATGCCGGACGACGCATTTGGTCGATGTACCAATCGGTCTGCAGATAGCTCAAGTTGCATACACGCACATCCGTACGGAAACCTTCGGTCTCTTGATTGTACCACAAGGGGAATGTGTCATTGTCACCGTTAGTGAGAATTATCGGTTTACCATCGGTTTGCACGGAATTTAAATAGTTTTGTCCGAAGTCGCGGCACGTATAACGTCCGCTCCGGTCGTGGTCATCCCATGTCTGGCTTACCATTTGTAAAGGAACAAGCAGACATACCACGCTGGCAAGAATAGCTGATGGTTTCTCGCCTAACTTCTTCTTTAGCCATTCGGCGATAGCTGCTACTCCCAGACCTATCCAGATGGCAAAAGCATAGAAGGAAGCTGCATATGCATAGTCACGTTCACGTGGTTGTTGCGGTGTCTGGTTCAGGTAAAGCACAATGGCAAGTCCCGTCATAAAGAACAGGAAAAATACAATCCAGAACTGCTGGATGCCCCGTTCGCCCCGGTAGGCTTGCCAGAACAAGCCGATTAGTCCCAGTATCAAAGGCAAACAATAAAACACGTTGTGCCCCTTATTATTTTTCAAATCGCTTGGCAATAAAGTTTGGTCACCCACCAACATCTTGTCGATGAACGAAATACCGGTAATCCAGTTGCCGTGCTCGATTTCGCCCTGACCTTGAATATCGTTCTGCCGTCCGGCGAAGTTCCACATAAAGTAACGCCAATACATATAATTCAACTGGTAGATGAAGAAGAACTTGATGTTATCCCATTGGGTAGGTATCTTCACCATCAGCATTTCCCCACACTGGTCGTATGGGACCTGACGACCTTCTACACCTCCTAACCAACTTTCGTAGGCCGCTGCATGATCCGAACTATACATGCGAGGGAATATCATGTTTTGTGCATACTTGTATTCGCTCTTGTGGCGTACGATTTCATAACTGTCTTTCTCGTCCGGACGCTCTTTTTCTTTACGCTGATAGACAGGTGCACCTTCTGTCATGGCATATACACAGCCCCCGTCGACTTCTTCGAGTGCCATTTTCGAAGCATACGTCTGTCCGTAGAAAAGTGGGCGCGTACCGTATTGTTCACGTCCCAAGTATTCGCCCAAGGTAAAAATGTCTTCAGGCGAATTCTGATCCATCGGCGTATTTGCCGATGAACGGATAACGATAACGGCGTATGAAGAATATCCCACAACCATCATCATCATGCAAAGCAAGGAAGTATTAAGCGTGCGGGCACTGACTTGATATTTTTCAGGAAGTTTGGCAAACAGGTACAATGCCAGAACCGCCAGTACGATAATGCCGATAAGCACACTGCTCCATCCATGTCCGTAGAAGGGGATACCCAACAATCCTACAGTGGTAAGGAAAGAAATGTTCATCCGTTTCCGGCTACGTACGGTATAGCTTTCGTATACACCCCATATAAGGCTGGCCGCCAAAAGGATGATATAAATAATAAGTCCGGTATTGAACGAGAATCCCAAACTGTTGACAAACAGCAGTTCGAACCAACCACCTATTTTCACGATGCCCGGTACGATACCATAAAGTACTACGGCTATCAGTATCATCGAACCAACCAGTGCCATCAAGCTTCCTTTCAGGTTGGCATTGGGATTCTTTTTGTAATAATATACCAGTACAATGGCGGGAATACAAAGCAAGTTCAGCAAGTGGACTCCGATTGACAAACCCGTCAGATAGGCTATCAGGATAAGCCAACGGTCACTGTGAGCTTCGTGAGCACGGTTTTCCCATTTCAGAATCAACCAGAACACTACGGCGGTAAAGAGACTGGAATAAGCATATACTTCACCTTCTACGGCACTGAACCAGAAAGTATCGCTCCATGTATAAGCCAGTGCACCCACCAGTCCCGCACCCATGATGGCAATAAGCTTACCGGTTGTCATTTCTTTTTCTTCGGGACAAATCAGTTTTTTAGTAAGATGCGTAATGCTCCAGAACAGGAACAGGATACATGCTGCACTCATCAATGCGCTCATGATATTTACCATGACCGCCACTTGCGATGGGTCGCTGGCAAACTGGCTGAACAAGTTGGCTGTCAGCATAAAGAAAGGTGCGCCAGGGGGATGGCCTACTTCCAGTTTGTATCCGGTGGTGATAAACTCGGGACAATCCCAAAAGCTGGCAGTAGGTTCGATAGTCATGCAGTAAGTAAATGCTGCAACAAGGAAAGCGAACCAGCCTACCAGATTGTTGATCTTGTTGTACTGTTTCATTCTTAAGGTTTCATTTTTGTATAATTGCCGCAAAGATAGTGAATTTCACCGCAGGGCAGGTAAGAGTAGGATAGTTTTTCGTTTTTTTATAGAAACTGTTTTGAATTTATCGCTTGGCGATTTAGAATGATTCCCAAACACACCTGATCACGCCCGAAAACGGCACATTAAGCCTAAAAACTTTTTATGAATGCCCGCAATTAGTCAATCCGCCGGAGTTGAAATACTGTATTTGCCGATGTAGTATATATTCATTTTTCAGGGGGATGTATTGACTGTTTGCGGACATTCATTTTTTATATTTTTTTCTGGATTTCTTCGTGCATTCTGTGTAGTGTTCCGTATTCAATGATAATATCAACGAAATGTATAACATCATATCGAGCAAAGTACAATCTTATCAGAATGGCGGTTGGGGCTATGAAACGTCAGGATTATCTGCTCCGGCACTATCTGCTTTCGGCAATGTCAGTTTAAGCATCGCATACCCCAGGATGCCTGCCAATACCGTACCTGCCAGCACTCCTAACTTTGCCTGGCCCAGCAATACCTCATCAGTTGCCCCAAAGGAAAGATTGGCAATAAAAAGCGAAACGGTAAAGCCAATACCGCCTAATAATGCCACTCCCGCTGTATTCCGCCAGTTCATCCCTTGCGGCAAAGAAGTGACACGCAAGCGTACAGCCAACCACGTAAAGGAATAAATCCCCACAAACTTACCCACTACCAAACCTAATACTACGGCATACGTCACTATGCCGGCTATCTCTCCGCCTCCTCCCGAAAGCGTAATGCCTGCATTGGCAAAGGCGAAAAGTGGCATAATCAGGTAGTTCACCATTCCATGCATACGGTCTTCCATAAACTGGAGAGGCGAAATCACCTTGTCGGAAGCCGACTCAATACTTTTTAATGCATCTATCTGATTCGGAGTAAGAAGAATACTGCTCTTGTCGAAATGCGGGAATTCGGCAATGTTCTCACGGATGCGCGTGATGTATTTCTTCACGTTCAGGCACGGGATGGAAGGAATCGTGAACGCCACCAGCACACCTGCAATCGTAGCATGCACGCCCGACTGAAGGAAAAGATACCACACCGCAATACCTGCCACGCAATAAAACGTGCGCGACATAACCTGCATCCGGTTAGCTATCAGCAGGATAACAAGAATCGCAACTGCAGCCAGCAAATAGCCTCCAGCCAAATGAGACGTATAGCAAAAGGCGATAACCAGAATGCCTCCAATGTCATCGACCACGGCAAAGGCGGTCAGGAAAATCTTCAGGCTCAGGGGAACACGCTTGCCGAACAGGCTCAACACGCCCAAGGAAAATGCGATATCAGTCGCCATGGGTATCGCCAGGCCTCCTTCGGCAGGCGTTCCGGCGGTCATCGCAAAGTAAATTGCCACGGGGACAATCATCCCTCCCACCGCCGCGATGATGGGAAGCAACGCCTGGCGCAGGCTGGAAAGTTCGCCTACCAGCACTTCACGCTTGATTTCCAGTCCCACGGAAAAGAAGAATACCGCCATCAAGGCATCGTTGATGAACGCCATCAGCGTCAGAGGTTCACCGTGATGGCTGAACAGGTTGAATCCGCCTACCTGTAAAGCTACAGGATAATTCCAAAAGGCATGGTAAGCTTCCGCCCATGGCGAATTGGCTATTACCATTGCCAGCACGGCTACAACCATCAGCACCATACCACCATTGACACGATGTTTCAAAAAGCTCAAGAATGCATAATCGAAAGTCTTCATCATCGGATTACTCATAAAATTTACTGTTTTATTGTGTAAAAAATAAGAAACGCATGACTGCCTTGCTTGTAAGATTATTAATCTTCATGCCGAAAGATTATTAATCTTCACGCTGTAAGATTATTAATCTTACAACCGATGCAGCTATATGCCGGAGAGAACAATGCTTGCTTGTCATGCCGGATTTGTAATCATGAGTGGCACTGACAACAGGAGCGACACCGGCAGTGTGCATTCCATATTAAAGTACAATTTCACACCATTCAAAGTATAAAACAAAAATACGCCTTATTTTGTTTAGCTGCAAATGGGAATAGCGTAAACAATGAGAAGCTGTTTTGAATTTCTCCAAAAAGTTTTTCTTGGTTTGATGTATCCGTTTTCGTGCGTGCTTTGGGCGATTTTTTGGTCCTTTTCGCTCCTGTTCTTTGTCAGATAGCCCGCTATCTTCCTCATCACAGAAGCGAAAATGCCTCAAAAACTCATCCCAAATCATCGCACGATAAATTCAAAACAGCTTCTGAAAAAATGGAATTTATTATCCAACATTTCGTAGAGTACGCATTCTTTTCTGTTTTGTTCGCATATCTGAACAAGATTCTGTATTTTTGCAACACAAACAAGAAACAGACACATGAAAACGTACATCATTTTTTTACTTATCCTATTGTTTACCGCGTGTGGAGGACGTAAAACGCAGAAGCCTGCCGAGGAGAAACCGATACTTACCGTCAGTATCGAACCCTTGCGTTATTTTGCTGAATCCATTGCGGGCGAGCATTTCCATATAATCTGTATGGTACCCGAAGGCAGTAGCCCGGAAACTTACGATCCTACTCCACAACAATTGGTCGAACTGAGCCGAAGCCGCGCCTTCCTGCGTGCCGGATACATCGGCTATGAACTCGCCTGGGCTGATAAATTAAAGCAAAATGCCCCAAACGTCCCTTTTTTTAACTTATCGGATGGCGTTACCCTGATACACGAAGAAGAAAAAACAGAGCATCCCCATGCAGGAGGTGTCGAGCCGCATACATGGAGTTCCATCAGTAATGCTTATACAATATCAGCCAACATTTGCCGGGCACTTTGCCAAATAGACCCGGAAAATAAAGAATATTATATGACCCGCATGACCCGGCTGGGTACTAGGCTAAAGCAGATAGACGAAAAAATATTGGCTTACCTGAACGGCGGTGAACGCACGTTCTTGATTTACCATCCTGCACTCTCTTATTTCGCACGCGATTATGGATTGACACAAATCAGCATTGAAGAAGGAGGCAAAGAACCTTCGCCCGCCCAACTGAAGACATTAATCAACCGATGTAAAAAAGAAAATGTACGGACCATCTTCGTACAAAAAGAGTTTGATACGCGCAATGCGGAAGCAATAGCCCGTGAACTGAATTTGTCCCTCATCCGCATCAACCCACTGAGCTACAGATGGGAAGAAGAAATGTTGCATATAGCTCGCACGTTATCCAAATCCGATGAAATGCCATGACAGTTTCATTTCCTCTTATCCAATTAGAACATATCTGTGCCGCCTATGACCGCAAACCAGTGTTGGAAGATATAAACCTTACTGTCTGCGAACAAGACTTCATAGGCATCATAGGACCCAATGGAGGCGGAAAGACAACGCTGGTCAAACTCATTTTGGGATTGCTTCATCCTCTGTCGGGAAGTATTCGTTTTTATCAGAATGGCAAAGAGACCTCCGAACTCAGCATGGGCTACTTGCCACAATATACCTCGATAGATAAAAAATTTCCCATATCGGTATACGATGTGATACTTTCCGGCCTAAACAAGCAGAAATCCCTCTTCCGTTCCTTCACAAAAGCGCAACATGAAAAAGTGCGTGCCATGCTCTCCCGCGTGGGACTGGAAGGATTAGAGCAACGTCCTATCGGGCAACTGAGTGGCGGACAACTGCAACGTGCCTTGCTGGGACGTGCCTTGGTCTCGAATCCGCAAATTTTAATATTAGATGAACCGAATACATATATTGACAAGCGATTCGAAACACATCTTTATACACTGCTGGAAGAAATCAACCGCGAACACGCCATTATCTTAGTTAGCCACGACATAAATACAGTGCTTCAACATGCTCAAAATATAGCCTGTGTAAATCACACCCTCGATTATTTGCCAATCAAGGAAGTGACTGGAAAATGG
Organism: Bacteroides sp. An269; assembly: GCF_002159755.1. Taxonomy (NCBI): domain Bacteria; kingdom Pseudomonadati; phylum Bacteroidota; class Bacteroidia; order Bacteroidales; family Bacteroidaceae; genus Bacteroides; species Bacteroides sp. An269. The sequence continues at coordinate 721 of NZ_NFJG01000078.1, read as the reverse complement.
ATAGAAGAACATTTCGACCGATAACAATCCATAAAATCAATAAAACAAGGATTTTTAACAATGAAAAAATAAGGAATATACAAGAAATACTCTTATCTTTGCACGCAGAAAGGGGCATTAGCTCATCTGGCTAGAGTGCGACACTGGCAGTGTCGAGGTGACCGGTTCGAGTCCGGTATGCTCCACACATAAAGAGACAATTTCAAAATAAGAATTGAAATTGCCTCTTTTTTATGTTTGCCCGGCACGAATGTTCTCTCTACCGGTACCTGTCTGTAACATTTCCAGATTTTCCTTTGCGGATAAACAAAAAACGCTTCACAACCTGTCAGTCATGAAGCGTCTTTCGTACCCGAAGCGGGACTTGAACCCGCACAGCCATCACTGGCCAAGGGATTTTAAGTCCCTCGTGTCTACCGATTCCACCATCCGGGCATCCTATTCAAAGAACAAGAGCGGAAAACGAGACTCGAACTCGCGACCCCAACCTTGGCAAGGTTGTGCTCTACCAACTGAGCTATTTCCGCGTTTACGGGTGCAAATGTAGGGAGTTTTATTTTACACTCCAAACATTTTCCGTATTTTCTTTCAAGATGTTTGTTCTTTTCACGTTATTCACCACAGAATTCTAAGACTTGCACAAGTTTTATGGCGGAATATTTTTGTTAAATAAGTTAAACGGGTGGGTTTCCCTGTCCCGTTTAACTTTTATAGTTCATAA
>NZ_NFJG01000077.1:0-20707 GCF_002159755.1 Bacteroides sp. An269 | reverse complement strand
ATTTATCGTGCGATGATTTGGGATGAGTTTTTGAGGCATTTTCGCTTCTGTGATGAGGAAGATAGCGGGCTATCTGACGAAGAACAGGAGCGAAAAGGACCAAAAAATCACCCAAAGCACACACGAAAACAGATACATCAAGCCAAGAAAAACTTTTTGGAGAAATTCAAAACAGCTTCTTAATTTCTCCGATAAGTTTGCTTGGCAGATACGGGTCAATGTATGATTGAAAGGTTCAGTATCTGTTTCAAGCTGTCTTCTTTTTATGTTCTCCATATCAAAACCGTACGGTTTCCATATCGAGAACGTACGGTTTTCAATTGGAGAACGTACGGTTTTGATATGGAAACCATAAAAGGATGATGCCTGGATTGATAATATAATCCAATCCAATCCAATCAGAAATACCAATTATTTTAATGGCTTTTGGAATTTGATTATGATGCCATAACATTATTCTTGGATTAATTCAACACCTTTCCATCCTCCCAGTTTAACAAGTTTGTAACAAGTTTAACGCACAAATGAAATGTCGGTGAAACACCCCTGCAAAACTGCTATTTTACTTTTGCAACGAATTTAAACCCTAATAAACAAACAACTTATGCAAAGCAAACTTATTACAAACAAACATGCGCTGAGGAAACTCTTCTCCTTGGCTGTTTTCTTATTGGTAAGTACGTATGCATTTGCCCAAAGTGCAGTAACCGGAACAGTTACCGATAAATCCGGTATGCCGCTGATTGGGGTAAGTGTAGTAGAAAAAGGTACTACAAATGGCAATGTTACCGACATTGATGGTAAATATTCAGTTAAAGTAGAAAAAGGAAAGACACTGGTATTCTCTTACATCGGATATCAGACACAAGAAGTGAAAGTAGAATCAAGCGTCATCAATGTTACGATGAACGAAGACAGCCAGTTGCTGGACGAAGTGGTAGTCATCGGTTACGGTTCAATGGAACGCAAAGACGTGACCAGCTCCATCACAACCGTAAAGGCTGAAGACCTGAATGTGGGTGTCTACACCACTCCGGCACAATTGCTGCAAGGAAAAGTACCCGGTCTGACTATCGCCAACACCAGCGACCCGAACGGTTCGGCTTCTATCTCTTTGCGTGGCGCCTCTACACTTCGTACAGGCGAGGCAATGGAACCTTATTACGTTATAGACGGTGTGCCCGGTGTAAGCCTTTCATTGGTAGCTCCAGAAGACATTGAAAGCATTGATGTCTTGCGTGACGCTTCGGCTACCGCCATCTATGGTTCGAAAGCTGCCAACGGCGTAATCATCGTCACCACCAAGAAAGGCAATAAGGATGGACGTACCAACGTAAGTTACAGCGGATATGTAGCATGGGACAAGACGATGAAAACCGTAGATATGATGGATGCCAACGAACTGCTGACATATGCCAATGCAAACGACATAGATATTTCGGCTTATTATGATGCAAGTAACCCAGCCAATACCAACTGGCAAGATGAAGTGCTTCGTACCGGATTCAGCCACAACCATAATGTGTCTATCAACGGGGGTAATGAAAAAACCAGTTATAATGCTTCTCTCAACTTTCTCGAACGCCAAGGCGTAGTAAGAGGTACTAACATGGACCGCCTGACCGCACGTTCTTTCCTGCAAACCAAAGCATTCAACAACCGGTTGGACATCTCGCTGAGTCTGAATGCCAGCATCCGTAACAGTTCTACCGGTCCTACCGGCTCACAAGGACAAAGTGTTCTGGATGCCATGTATTATTACAGCCCATTGGTTCCTGTTAAGAATGCCGATGACTCTTGGTACAGTAATACATCCATTTCACAAAACTACAACCCGATGTCGATGGTCAATGAAGACCGTTACGATACTAAAGAAAAATTGCTGCAAGGTGTGGCCAAAGCCACTTTCCATATCATAGACGGTCTGGACTGGAATTTAAATCTCTCTTATCAAAACCAACAGTATATCTACAGCAATTACAACAGCAGCAAGACTCAATTGCCCAGCGTAGCAGCCCGAAACGGACAAGCAGACCGTAGCACGGTAGAAAACATCCGCAAACAGATGGAAACTTATCTGAACTGGAACCATACATTCAACGACGCACACAAGGTGGGCGTAATGTTAGGATACTCATGGGAACAGTCTGACAACAACGATGGTTTCGGACTGAGAGTATATAACTTCTACAGTGATGACCTGGGTTATTACAACATGGGTATGGCAAACAACATTGACATCAACGATGTTATCAGCAACAATCTTGCCACCCTGCGTATGATTTCATTCTACGGACGTGCCAACTACAGTTATAAAAGCAAATACTTGCTGCAAGCTACTGTACGCCGAGACGGTTCTTCGGCTTTCGGTGTTAACAATCGTTGGGGTACGTTTCCTTCGGTATCTGCCGCATGGCGCATCATAGAAGAAGACTTCATGAAAGACCAAGACATATTCGATGACTTGAAATTCCGTATCGGTTATGGTGTGAGCGGTAACTCATTAGGTTTCGATGCCTTCTATGCCCGTCAGGTATACGGACACACCGGATGGTTTACTTATGTAGATGCCAACGGTACTGAATCCGATTACCGCATCTTAGGGGCAACCCGTAACTCGAACCCAGATTTGAAATGGGAAAGCACCGGTATGTTTAATGTAGGTCTGGACTTTGGTTTTTTCAACAACCGCCTGACCGGTACCATCGAGTACTACAGCAAGAAAACCAGTGACTTGATTTACGACTATCCGGTTTCTACCAACCGCTATTCATACGGTGTAATGACTGCCAATGTAGGCGATATCAGCAACAAAGGTATTGAAATAACCTTGAATGCAGTACCGGTACAAACTAAAGACTTTACATGGAGTACTACCCTCAACCTTTCGCACAACAAGAACGTAGTAGAAAAGCTTTCTAACGAAACCTACTCGGTGAACTACATTGACCAAGCGAATCCGGACGTAGGTGGTTATTCCAGCACTAATGTACAACGCATCATGGAGGGTGCACCTATCGGACAATTCTACTTGTGGGAATGGGCAGGATATGATGAAAACGGTGGTTCTATATTTAATGACTATGACGAAAACGGAAATCTGGTAGGTGTAACAGATGCACCTGATGATAGCGATCGTCGTATGGCTGGTTCGGCACAACCTAAAATCACCTACGGATGGAACAATGACTTGACATGGAAAAACTGGACACTGACCGCATTCTTCCAGGGGGTAGCAGGGAACAAGATTTTCAATTCTACCCGTTGCTATTACAGCCAAGTGGGTCTGGTGGCTGCTGGGAAAAATGTACTGGCAGAAGTCGCAACCGAACAAAATCCACATGATTCACGGGCACAAGCTCCTTCTGATCGTTATTTGGAAAACGGTTCGTACCTCCGCTTGTCTACATTGACACTGGGTTACAACTTCGGCAAGATTGGCAACTGGGTGAACAACCTGCGTCTGTATGCTACGTGCAACAACGTCTTTACTATCACCGGTTATAGCGGTGTCGACCCAGAAGTAAACCTTGGCGGATTGACTCCCGGTATGGACTGGAGAAATACCAACTATCCGCGTACCCGCACGTTCCTTGTAGGAATAAACGTAAATTTCTAAATTAACAAAAAAAGACTTTTATGAAAACAAAACATATATTTTTTTCGGGTGCCTTATTGGCACTGACAAGCGTTGGGTGTACCGACCTTGACGTAGACATCAAATCCCAATATACAGAACTGCCTGACTCGGAGATTGCCATAGAAGCCACTATGAACAATGCTTTCTATGCATTTCGTGCAGCTATCGGACGCCGTTATGATGAAGGCGTATCCTGTAATTCGGATGAATACACCGCGGTCAGTTTCGATAGTGACTACTTGAACGGTCGTGACATGGCAAACTTCTCGTTACATATGATTGACCCGACTAATTCGGCAAACCAATTGAATGTGTACAACGATTTGCAGACGGGTATCACCAATTGCAACCGGGTCATTTTTGATTTGGGAGGCGAGGATGTCCCTGAAGTAGCTCCTGTACGTGCAGCTCGTGCTTTTTACACATTTATGATGATGGAGCACTGGGGAGACACGCCTATTCTCGACCATCTGCTGGCAGATGATGAACGCATTGACCGTTCTCCGCGTGCTGATGTAGCCCGTTGGATTGAATCGGAACTGCTTGCCGTACGTGACAATTGTTATGAAAACGTCGATGCTTCTACCTACGGTAAACCTACTCGCTGGATGGTAGATGCATTACTTGCCAAATTATATATCAACTGGAATGTTTATACACAGGACGTAACCAGTTCAAGCTGGGATCCAAACGCCACTAATGAAAAGTTAAACGATTGTATTGCTGCCTGCGACCGTATCATCGCTTCCGGATACTTTGATTTAAGCGATGACTACAAAACCAAGTTTATGTATAATAACGGCTATCAGATAAAAGATTTCATTTATGTGATGCCGTTCGATGCCTCTACAGCACAAGGAATGACATACGCCCGTTTCCGCACATGGCGCCGTGGACAAAGTGAAAACGGATTCTATAGCATTCCTCTTACTAATTCATTAGGAGGTAATATGACGTTGACACCGGAATTTGTAGAACTATTCAACCTTCCAGGTGACCGCCGTAACGATGTCATAGCCGGTAATGTAGGTGAGAACATTGATATGGAAACTTTTGATGTTTACCAATACAACAATGCTACCGGCGAACCGACTGATGTTCGCAATACATATGGAGGAGTGGATGTGACTTTCACCAAATCCATTACCTTAAAGTCTGACCCAACAGCTGATCCTCCTATCGTCCCGGATGGAGATCTCAATGTGGGTAACGACATGACCGGATGGACACAAGGATATCGCTCCATCAAGTTCTTCCCGAATGCTACAGATTATAACACCTATAGCCGTAACCAAAGCAACGACGTACCTGTATTCCGTTATGCGGATGTGCTGCTGATGAAATGCGAAGCCATCGTACGTGGCGGAACAGCGACCAACGGTGATACACCGATGAGCTTGTTTAATCAAATCCGTGCGTATGTCAATGCTCCTCAAATCGTTGGTGACCCCAGCCTGCAAGACATCCTGGACGAACGTGGTCGCGAATTTCTGGATGAACACTGGCGCCGTAATGACCTAATCCGCTTTGGTGATTTCGAACGCGACTGGGGGTTCAAAAACGACTTTAATCCGAACGCCAATGATCCAAGATACCGCTTATGGCCGTTGAGTCTTGATGTGCTTAATGCCAACACCAACTGGACACAAAACCCAGGATACTAAATGGACATTCATTTTTAATATTTCTAATAAGTCAAAACCTTGCATTGCAACCTGTCGTCGGGAGGACGATAGGGCAATACAAGGTTTTTTTATTTTTCATGCGGTCTCTCCCAAGCAGAAAATCCAAACTGTTCTTGTCCTAAATAAAATTAATTCCTATCTTTGCATCAAGCCATAAACATCTGAATATGAAAGATAATTTTATACGTTTCGACTGGGCGATGAAAAGGTTATTGCGTGACAAAAGCAATTATGTCGTGCTTGAAGGATTCTTGTCAACTTTATTGGAAGAAGATTTGCGCATTTCCCGCTTTTTGGAAAGTGAATCAAACCAAACAGATGAAACAGACACATTCAATCGCGCTGATATCTTGGTAGAAGACAGCAAAGGAAGGCTGCTTATCATTAAAATCCAAAACTATCGCGAACTATATTATTATCACCAAATGCTTTATGGGGCTTCTGACATCCTATCGCGATACACTGATGAGGAAACAGACTATAACAAGATATGCAAAATCTATTCCATCAATATTGTTTATTTCAGCATGATTAAAAGCAAGGACTATGCATATCATGGGGAAATAATCTTCCGTGGTTTACACGATTCAGACAACTTTCTAAAATTATCCGTCCGCCAACAAGAATTATTTATAGGTAAAGATGCAGGAGATATCTTTCCTGAATATTATGTGTTGCGCGTAAATGATTTCGATAAAGTAGCAAAGACTCCTCTTGATGAATGGATTAAATTTCTCAAAACCGGAGAAATAGATAAAGAAGCTACTGCAAAAGGACTCCCGGAAGCAAGAGAACGGCTTCGTATCGACACGCTACCCGATGCAGAAAAGCGTGCCTATTACCGGGATATGGAAGCCCTGCGCTACCAACGCAGTGTTATTAAGACAGGCTGGGACGAAGGACATACAGAAGGATTCAAAGAAGGAAAAGCTAAAGGAAGAGCTGAAGGAAGAGCTGAAGGAGAGAAAATGAAAGCAAAAGAAGTTGCTAAAAGAATGAAAGAAATGGGACTTTCCGTAAAAGACATAATCCAATGTACGGGGCTTACACATGGAGAAATAGAAGAATTATAATCCTACATCATTTTACCACAGAGGATACGGAAACTTTCACTGCAAAATGAGATTTACCTGTAATACTCTGTGGTGAATTTTCATTATATAAATGCCAATTAGGAGTTAAAAGGGAGTTATAGGAAGTTATCGCCCACTTGGCGGGCTGGGAGTCAGATGCCACTACCTTTTTGCGCCGGTTTCAGAAGCAAGGCTATTGGCCTTTAACTCCTGAACGAAGTGATAACTCCTGTGAAGTATAACTACGTTTAACTCCTGATTCGCATTATATAAACTAATCATAATACTTCGTTAAATTTATTTGAATTCCGCAAACATCCCATGTAGGGGCGTATTGCATACGCCCGAATGCGCCAACTAATCCACGTGGATGTTTTCAGGGCGTATGCGATACGCCCCTACAATACGGATCAGTACTATTCATTATAAATAGTGGGTAGTCCTTAAGAGAATTATCATCAGTCATAATGTATGTTTACCGGCAGCAGCACGAATCGTTGCAATGGCTTCCGGGAGATTCGCATTCTACGGTGCTGTGCTGAATGCCATGTTCGCACAGTTCTTCTTTTACAGCATGTTTTACGGTTTCCATTTGGGTCAGGTCTTTTAACACGATGTGGATGGTGGCAGCATTTTCGGTAGTGCTCATCGCCCATACGTGGAAATGGTGGAAGCTTTCCACGCCAGGTACTTCGGCGATGTGTTTCCTCACTTCTTGCAGGTCAATGCTTTCGGGTACGGCGTCTAAGGAAAGGAAAAGACTTTCTTTCAATAATTTCCAGGTAGAAACCAGTATCAAGAGGGCGATGGCTAAACTGATGAAGGTATCAATGAGTACAAATCCGGTCAACATGATGATGATGCCGGATATGACCACGCCTACTGAAACCAAGGTGTCCATTGCCATGTGAAGGAAAGCTCCCCGCACATTTAGGTCGTGCTTCTGGTTTTTCATCAGGAGCCAAGCTGTTACGCCGTTTACAATGATGCCGATGCCTGCCGTCCATGATACAGCTGCGCCTGATACGTGTTCGGGAGTTTTCAGTTTGTAAATGCTTTCGATAATAATGGCGCCTACGGCAATCAGCAGGATGATGGCGTTGAGCAGTGATACTAGCACCGTACTTTTTTTGTACCCATAAGTAAAATGTTCGGTGCTGCGGTGTTTTGACATGCGGAAAGCAAAAAGTGACAGCAGCAGGCTGAACACATCGCTCAGGTTGTGTCCGGCATCGGACAGCAGTCCCAGTGAATTGAAGATGAAGCCTGCACCGGCTTCGATGACGACAAAGAGCAGATTGATGACGATGCATACGATGAATATCGAGTTGAGCGATGTCAGCGTATGGTTGTGTTCGTGTACGTGTTGATGTGACATGATTCTTGTTATTTTATGTTGCTGCAAAGGTAAACGTAATCTTCAGGTTAGCCAATACTTGAAAGTCCGGATTTTGTATTCAATTTGTGTTTTTGCAACTTGGTTGCAATAGAATGGAACCGGAAATACTAAATAATGTAAAAAAGAAGGAGCGAACTGCTATACATTGGGTTATTTATATTTACTTTGAAAATGTTTAAGGTCAAAATAGAAAAAGCTATGAACGAATTAATTGCAAAAATCAAAGAATTGAATGAAGTTTTGATTGCAGATGCTGAATTGCAGGCTTCAAAAGGAAATAAGGCTGCAGGTACGCGTGCTCGCAAAGCTTCGTTGGAATTGGAAAAGGCATTGAAAGAATTTAGAAAAGTATCTTTAGAGGAATCTAAAAAATAACAATTCTTTCGACTGGAGCTAAGAGGTTGTACCATTTGGTTTTTATGTACCTGATGGTATGACCTCTTTTTTCATTGTCATGCAGGGAGGGATTATGCGGACATTACACGGTGCGGTTTGGTTATGGATGGTGTTTTTAGGGGTATGCCTGGCATGTGGCAGGCACACGGGACGAACGGATGCTTATTTGCGGGCGGATTCGCTGAACCGGACGGCTTATGCCATGCGTTACCGCGACCTGGATGCATCGGCGCAGGCTGCACGGGAAGCGTTTCGGCTGGCGGCTGGCAACTCTGACCTGCGTGCCGAGGCATTGAATAGTGAGGCTTTCTGTGCTTTTATGCGGATGGATTTCGAACATGCTTCCCGGCTGTACCGTCAGGCGCTTGGAGAAGGTGATAATGAAATCGAGTTCCTGATAGCTGATGTGGGAATGATGAAGATTTGCCAGCGCACGGCTATGAATAAAGAGTTTTATGATTACCGGAGCAGTGCACTTCGCAGGATGAAACGCATCCGTGAAGACGAGAAGCAGATTACCGACGCACATACCAGGCTTCGTCTGAACTATGCCATATCCGAGTTTTATATCGTTTCAGGTATTTACTTTTATTACCTTCAGCAGCAAGAGGCATCTTTGCAGGCTATAGATGCTATAGATGTGGATGCTATCCGGAAAGATACGGCGCAATGGTTGTATTATGTTTATATGCGGGGGTCAGGCGGTATGTATGAAGCTCCTACACGCGAGAAGTTGCTTGCGGGAGAGTTGGGGTATTTGGTCAATTGTCTGATGACTAGCCGGGCGAGAGGTTATGTTTATTTTGAGGCAAACGCGTTGCAGGCATTGGCCGAATTGTTGAATTTCCGGCGGAACCGTGAGATATTGTCTCGCAACAGCCGGGATATGTTACGTCTGGTAAACGACCGCGACCTGCCTCTTGACAGCCTTCCGCTTGCGTATGCGCGTCAGGCTTTGGATTTGTTCAAGCAATACGGTGACTGGTATCAGATTTCGGGGACTTACCGCACTTTGGCTACCTATTATAATTATATGGGTTGTCCTGAGAAGGCTTTGCCCAATCTGGACACAGCTTTGCGATATGTTAACTTGCATCATGAAAGGTTTTATCATTGTACCGATACCTTTGACCGCCTCCGCACGTATATTCCAGGCAGTGGACGTCCCATTGAATTGAAATGGATAGCTGATGAGGGCATTAAGACCGTTCCGGAGTGGATTCTGCGTCTGCGCGAACAGCTGAGCCGTACGTATTCGGCAATGGGGATGAAGCAGCAATCAGACTATAACCGGAACATTTACCTGGACTTGCTGGACTATACCCGGCAGGATAAGTTACTGGAAAGCCGTTATGCTGCTTTAGAGCGTGAAGAGAAACAGCTCAATGCATTGCTCTTTCTGGTATTGCTTGGACTGGGAATGCTGATAGGTCTGTTTGTCATGTTGAATCGGCGTTGGAAAAAACGGAACCGGCTGTATCTGTCTGTCTTGAAACAGGTGTTTGAATTGTGCCGGAAAATCATATCGGCCGTACCGGCTTCGGCAGGAGACATGAAAGAGGTAGTCGATGCGGTTCAACAGACTGTACGGGAAGATTTCCTCCATATATTCGGTGCCGTGGACATACAGATTTGCCTGAAGGATGAAGATACAGGGTTATTGTCCGATACATTGCCGTTTCTGTTGCCAGAGGGAACAACAGGTTTTCGTTTCGATTTGATTTCTTCCGAGGACGAAAAGGTTATCGGATGTGTCTGGATGGCTTTGAAGCATCCCTTGCATAAGGAAGAAAAAGCTTTGTTGCAATTGGTCTCGCCTTACCTGGCATGGACATTGGTCAATGGGGCTAATCTGGTTTCGCTTGATGACGAGCGCCGCAAGGTGGAGAAAGAGCAATATATCCACCAGCAACATCTGACAGAAAACAAGAAGGAAAATGTGGTGAAGAAAGCTTGTCTGGCTATCGTGACCGGCATTTTACCTTATATCGACCGTGTGGCCAATGAAGTGCGTAAGTTGAGGCTGGCTCCCTATGCCCGTCAGGAGGCAGTAAAGAGGGGGAAATATGTTTATATTGATGAATTGATAACTCGTATCAACGAGTACAATGATATTCTTGCCCTTTGGATTAAGATGCGCCAAGGGATAGTCAGCTTGAACATCGAGAGTTTCTCCTTGAATGAATTGTTCGAAATGATAGGGAAGGGCAGGCGGTCGTTTGAAATGAAACGGCAGACCCTGGATATTTGTTCTACCAGTGCCGTGGTAAAGGCTGATCGTGCCCTGACTCTGTTCATGATTAATACGCTGGCCGAAAATGCGCGTAAATATACGCCTGAAGGAGGGCATGTGGAACTGAGGGCGGATGAAACTGATGCGTATGTGGAAATATCGGTTTCGGACAACGGACCTGGATTGACGGCAGAAGATGTGAACTGTATTTTGGGTGAGAAGGTTTACGATTCGGGTCATATCGGACTGGCTACGGCGGGTGATGTGCAATCATTGCGCAGCCAGAAAGGGCACGGATTCGGATTGATGAATTGTAAAGGCATTATTGAAAAATACCGGAAGACCAATGCCTTGTTTAGCGTGTGCTGTTTTGCCATCGAAAGCACACCGGGCAAGGGAAGCCGCTTTTATTTTCGTTTGCCCAAAGGGGTGAAACGGGCATTGTGTCTCATAGGGATCGTATTGGTGGCATGTGCCGGAACTAGTTGCGGCAGGCATGTTTCTGATGAGGTCCAGGCTCCTGGCCAGGTGGCTTCGTACGATAGTCTGCTGGCAATAGCAAATGATTATGCCAATCAGGTTTACGAGTGTAATGTGGAAGGTTGTTATGCCGATGCATTGGTTTATGCGGACAGTGTGCTCCGTTACCTCAATATGCATTATTTGTGCTATTCGGGATGCGATGCTCCGTTGTTGCAGCTGTATCGCAATGATAACGTGCTGGCAGAGCAAAGCTGGCTGGAGAAGGATTTTGATACCGATTATTACATTTTGCTGGATGTGCGCAACGAGTCAGCTGTAGCCGCTTTGGCTGTGAAAGATTTTCCTACTTATTATTATAATAACCTGGCTTATACTTCGCTATACAAGCAAATCAGCAAAGACCGTTCGCTGGAGCAGTATTGTGTGCAGATGCGTCAGTCTGCCAATAATAAAATCATTGCTTTGGTATTGTTGGTATTGCTTGTTGTCGCTTGTCTGGTGGGGTATTATTTGCTGTACTGGCGGAAGAGGGTGCATTACCGTTACAATATGGAGCAAGTGTTTGTCATAAACCAGGGGATTGTTTCATCGGTCCGGCTTAATGGAGACGGTGAAATTATGTCTGAGGTATTGTTTTCCAGGCTGATTGATGAGTTGAATGAACTTTTCCCTGTTTCAGCTTTGGGACTGGCGCTTTTCGATGAAGAAACGGCTGCATTGCGTTGGTATTTCTCATTTCATACCGATGCTGATGAGGCACGCACATTGATGCAGCGGTGTTTCGACAAGCAGGCTGTGGTGTATGGTGAAGCATCGGGATGGATGGCTTTGCCGCTTCGGGTAGAAGTGGGTGGTGAAATCCATCATATGGGAGTGTTTGCGCTGCAGGTCATGCAGCAAAGGCTGAACGAGGAAGATGTGTTGTTGGTAGAGCTGGTGGTAGATTATCTGGCGGCCGTATTGTATAATGCAGTGGTGCGGGTGCGTGAAAAATATACCGACATTGAGTTGGCTCAGGATGATGCCCGCAGGGTGTCTCACGAGGAAAATATGCTTCACGTACAGAATATGGTACTCGACAACTGCTTGTCTACTATCAAGCACGAGACTATTTATTATCCCAACCGCATCAAGCAGATAATCGACCGGTTGAATGAAAAGGATGTGCTTCCGGAAACGGAAGAACAAGAGCAGTTGCAGACTGTGGATGAGCTGGTAAATTATTATAAGGATATTTTTACCTTGCTCAGTTCGTGTGCTGCCCGCCAATTGGATGAGGTGACTTTTCGTCGTGCTGAAGTCCGTGTAGAATACTTGAATGAAAGACTGGACCGCTATTTCCGGAAGGTTACCCGTAAATTGCCTTTTCAGCTTATGCTGGAAACTCAGATGCCTGAAGGACTGGCGGTCTCGGGCGACAGTGTCCTGTTGGAGTTTCTGTTCGAGAATCTGGTAAATGAAGTATTGCGTTATCCGGAATCTGGTACGATTACGGTATCAGCACAATTGGATAATGGATTTGTCCGGTTTTGTTTTACCGACAGGCGTCGCACGTTTACGCAAGAAGAATTGAATGGTTTGTTTTATCCCTCACTTTCGAGGATGTATGCCGGAAGTGGTAATAAACTGGTCGGAACCGAATTTCTGGTGTGCAAGCAGATTATACGTGACCACGATGAGTTTGCGGGCAGGCGGGGCTGTCGTATCAATGCATGTCCCGAAGAGGGAGGAGGATATACGGTATGGTTTACCATTCCGCAAAAAACAAATAAGGTATAACACAGAAAATCTATTGATATTAACCCATTAGCACATTATCAAATTATCACATTATAATTATGGAAAAGTTTAAAGTCATTATTGTTGAGGATGTGAAATTAGAATTGAAAGGTACGGAAGAAATCTTCCGTCATGAGATACCGAATGCTGAAGTGATTGGAACTGCCATGACTGAGGCTGAGTTTTGGGATTTACTTGATCAACAGACGCCGGATTTGGTTTTGCTTGACTTGGGTCTGGGAGGCTCCACCACTATCGGTGTATCTATCTGTGCCCGTCTGCATAAGGAGCGTCCAGGACTGAAGGTTCTGATATTCACTGGAGAGGTGCTGAACGAAAGGTTATGGGTAGATGCCTTGAACGCTGGTGCCGACGGCATCATATTGAAGACCGGTGAATTACTGACCGCTACTGATGTAGACGCAGTTATGGCAGGTAAGAAATTGGTTTTCAATTATCCTATTTTGGAGAAGATTGTGGAACGTTTCAAACAATCGGTGCTTGTCGAACAACGCAGGCAGGAAGCTTTGATTGATTATGATATTGACGAGTATGACGAACGTTTGCTCCGTCACTTGGCATTGGGGTATACTAAAGAAATGATAACGAATCTGAAAGGGATGCCTTTCGGGGTAAAATCCATTGAGAAACGTCAGAATGACTTGATAAGCCGTCTCTTCCGTCCTGACGAGCGTACCGGTGTCAATGCCTGCCGACTGGTGACCCGTGCTTTCGAATTACGTATTTTGGATATTGATAACCTGGAGCCTGATGACGAATAGGTATTTTTTGCATCCGGCTACTGTGTTCTTCTTGCTTACGTTGCTGGCAGCGTTTTTATCGTGGGTAGGAAGCATTTACGGCTGGGAAGGCATACAGAGCCTGCTCAGCGCCGAAGGTTTCCGCTGGCAATTACGTAATAGTGTGCCTGGGTTTCTGCATGCTCCTTTGCTGGGACATTTGCTGGTGCTGGCATTCGGTGCAGGGTTGTGGATGCATTCAGGATTGGGGGCACTTGGATTACGCTTGTTGCAGAAACGTGGAAAGTGTACCCGTAAAGAAAAGCGGGCATTGGGATGGAGTATCGTAGCGGGAGCCATATGTTTGTTTATCGGTATTGTATTGGCATGGGGACCGTGGGGTGTTGTGCGAAGTATAACAGGTGGGTTAAGAAACTCTCCATTGGCCGAGGGATTTACCAGTTTATTGTCGGTAATGGTAGGGATGATGGCTATGGTGTATGGCTTTGCAATCGATATGTACCGTACCGACCGTGATTTGGTACGAGGTCTGTCGTATGGCTTTGTTTATTTTTCGGGCTATTTTATTACATTGTTTTTCGTAGTGCAGTTTTTTGCCTCTTTACACTATACAGGGCTTGATGCCTTGTTAGGGATAAGTCCTGTAGCATTTCGCATCTGTTATACCGTATGTGCATTGGGCATGTTGTTTTTTTCGGGGAATAAGCCTGCAAGAGACAGGGACAACAGATGATGTGGTTTCTGGCTTTTTACAACAAAAGCGGGCAAAAAAGAAAGAATCTGATAAGATTGAAAAGAGAAGTGTGATGATATTTGAGAAATTAAAAAATGTAAAAAAAAGAGGCGTGTCTCGTTTTGTCAAAGAAAAAGCGTATATTTGCTCAGCGAAAAAAATTTTATAATAATCATAAGATATGAAAACATTTTTGTGGATGGCAACCGCCGGTATGTTGGCGTTTGCTTCTTGTCAGAACAAGCCGGGTTACACAATTAACGGTACTATTGCAGATGTAGCTGATGGTGAGATGGTGTATTTGCAGAATTTTGTGGATGGACAGATGATTAACCTCGATTCTGCAGTAGTTAAAGGTGGGGCTTTCCAGTTCAAGGGAGATGCTGATACGATTGCTGCAAGCCGTATCGTATCCTATGCTCCGAAAGGTATGAGTTCCCCGGTATTCCTCGAAGCAGGAACTATTACGATGGAATTGAATAATGAACTGTCGAAGGTATCAGGTACTGTATGTAACGATGCTTACCAGAAGTTCATTGAAGAGTTTTATGCAATCAATAAAGAAATGCGTGCGTTGTATGAGCAGACTCAAAATGATTCATTGAGTGAAGAACAACGTAAGGAAGCCGAAGAACAGCTTAATGTGAAAGATAGCTTAAGCCGTGAAATTATTTATAATACAATTTCTTCGAATATCACCAATGTGGCAGGTGTACAGCTGTTGACTCGTTTTTCAAGCTCGTTCCCGTCAGAACGTATCCAGCCGTTGGTAGATCAGATTCCTGCTTCTATTGCTGCCAATAACGAAGGTGTCGCTCAGCTGAAAGAGCACTTGGCTACTTTGGCTAAGACTGCTGTAGGTCAGAAGTTTGTAGATTTCACCATGAATACTCCGGAAGGAGAAAGTGTAAAATTGTCTGACTTCATTGGCAAGAATAAATATACACTGATTGATTTTTGGGCAAGCTGGTGTGGTCCTTGTCGTGCTGAAATGCCGAATGTCGTAGCTGCTTATAAAAAGTACAGTGCCAAAGGTTTTGGTATCGTAGGTGTATCTCTTGACCGTGATGCAGAAGCATGGAAGAAAGCGATTAAAGATTTGAATATTACATGGCCGCAGATGTCTGACCTGAAAGCTTGGGAATGCGAGGGTGCCAAATTGTATGGTGTACGTGCTATCCCTGCTACAGTATTGGTAGATCAGGAAGGAAATATCATTGCGCGTGACTTGCGTGGTGAAGACATTGCTGCCAAGCTGGCTGAATTATTGAAATAATATAATTTATCTGATATAAATAAACACCCGAGGGTGCATCTGTTTTAGATGTACCCTCGGCGTGTTTTATGGGGGATTATTTACAATGTTCCTTTGCTTGATGGTATTTCGAAGTGATAGATATCCCGGCGGATAGCCATTTTCAGGCTTCGGGCAAAAGCTTTGAAGATACCTTCTATCTTATGGTGTTCATTTTCACCTTCAGCACAGATGTTCAGGTTCATCCGGGCGGCATCGCTTAACGACTTGAAAAAATGCAAGAACATTTCGGTAGGCATATCGCCTATCTTTTCCCGGTGGAACGAGGCATTCCATACTAGCCAGGAGCGTCCTCCGAAATCGAGTGCTACCCGGCACAGACAATCGTCCATCGGTAGGCAATAGCCGTATCGTTCGATACCACGTTTGTTCCCCAAGGCTTGGTTTAAGCATTCGCCCAATGCTATTGCCGTATCTTCGATGGTGTGATGCTCATCTACCTCCAAATCTCCTTTTACATCAATGTCCAAGTCGATTCCTCCGTGTTTGGCTATCTGTTCCAGCATGTGATTGAAGAAGCCTAATCCGGTTTGTATGTGGCATGTACCATTCCCGTCCAGATTCATGCAGATGTGGATATCTGTTTCCTTGGTAGTGCGACGCACTTCTGCAGTACGTTCTCCGGCAAAAAGAAATTCTGCAATTTTGTTCCAATCGGTAGTGGCAAGGACACAGGTCTTTTTCAGGTCAGCCTCTTTTATCATTGACATATCCGGTTGTAATAAGATAGCCCGGCATCCTAGGTTTTTTGCCAGTTCTACATCCGTAACACGGTCGCCTATTACAAAACTGCCGGCAAGGTCGTATGTGTCATTGTCCAGAAAATCGGTCAGCATACCCGTACGGGGCTTTCGGGTAGGGGCATTCTCTTCAGGGAAAGAGCGGTCGATACAGATGCGGTCGAAGGTAATGCCTTCATTGGCAAAAGTTTTCAGTATGAGGTTATGTACGGGCCAGAAGGTTTCTTCGGGAAAGGAACTTGTTCCCAATCCGTCTTGATTAGTTACCATGACAAACTCAAAATCCAGTCTTGTCCGGATGAAATGCAGGTTGCGGAACACATAAGGATAAAATTCCAGCTTTTCGAAAGCGTCGAGCTGGTAATCGACAGGTGGTTCGATAACGAGTGTTCCGTCACGGTCTATAAAAAGGACTTTCTTTTTCATTTCGTATCAGATGTGCTATAGTTTCGTAATGCTTCCAGTAACTTGTCGTTTTCCGGGCGTGTGCCGATGGTAATGCGCAGGCAATCTTCGCAAAGTGTAACATTCGAACGGTTCCGTACGATGATGCCTTGTCCTACCAGATAGTCGTAAATGGCTTTGGCATGGGTTACACGTGTCAGGAAGAAGTTGGCATCAGTCGGGAATATACGTTTGCAGCACGGCAGTTGTGCAAATGCTTTCATTAATCGTGTGCGTTCTTCCAGTACCGAATTTACCCACCGTTGTACCTCATAATGACGTTGCATCATGCTGATGGCCTCCTGCTGGGTAAGTCGGTTGATGTTGTAAGGGTATTTTATTTTCGTAAAGATGCCGATGATTTCCGGTGAGGCGAATGCCATTCCCAACCGGATGGCAGCGCACCCCCATGCTTTCGAGAAAGTCTGCAGGATAATCAGATTGGGATATTCGTCAAGGATACCTGTGAATGACGGCTGGTCGGAAAAGTCGGCGTATGCCTCGTCTACGATGACAATGCCTTGGAATTCATTGAGCAAGGTAATGATTTCCTTGGAGTCGAGGTTGTTTCCGGTCGGATTATTGGGCGAGCAGAGGAATATCAGCTTGGTATTGTTGTCTGAAGCGTTGAGCAAGTCTGCTGCTTTGAACTGGAACTTCTCATCCAGCAGTACTTTCCGGTATTCTACATCATTGATGTCTGCACATACCTGGTACATGCCATACGTAGGGTGTATGGCAACTACATTGTCTATGCCCGGTCTGCAGAAGGCACGGAATGCCAAATCAATAGCTTCATCGCTTCCATTGCCCAGGAAGATTTGTTCGGGAGCTACTTTTTTCACAGGGGAAATCAGTCCTTTCAGTTCCCGTTGCAACGGGTCAGGGTAACGGTTGTTGGGTATGTTATAAGGATTTTCGTTGGCATCGAGAAATACCGAAGCGCTTTTTCCGCTGTATTCATCACGGGCAGAAGAGTAAGGTTTCAGTGCCCATATATTGGGGCGTGTCAGTTCTTGTAATGGTTTCATTCGTTCACGGTTTTACGGTTTGTTTTCAGGTTTATTCAGTCGAGCCGTACGGTAACGGCATTTTTATGTGCATCCAGCTGTTCATTGGCCGCCAGTATTTGGATGGCAGGTCCTAAGCGCCGTATTCCTTCTTTCGTGATTTCCTGGAAGGTGATTTTACGGATAAAGCTATCCAGGCTGACTCCGCTATATGCCTTGGCATAGCCGTTGGTAGGTAAGGTATGGTTGGTACCTGACGCATAGTCGCCGGCACTTTCCGGAGCATACGGCCCCATGAATACCGAGCCGGCATTGACTATCTGTTCTGCCACATCTCTGTAATTTTGGGTCTCGATAATCAGGTGTTCGGGAGCGTATTCGTTTACCATGTCAATGGCTTCTGCCAGGTCTTTTACCAGAATCAGTTTGCTGGAACGGAGCGAAAGTTCGGTCAATGCTTTGCGGGGAAGCGTGGCGAGCTGGCGCTCTACTTCTGCTTTTGTCTTTTCCAGCAACTGTTCCGATGTGGTGATGAGGATGGCTTGGCTATCGGCACCGTGTTCGGCTTGAGACAGCAGGTCGGAAGCAACATATACCGGGCTGGCAGTTCCGTCGGCAAGTACGGCTACTTCCGATGGACCTGCAGGCATATCGATGGCTACCTCACGCAGGGACACCTGTTGTTTGGCTACGGTTACGTATTGATTTCCCGGACCGAATATCTTGTATACTTTGGGAATGCTTTCTGTACCGTAAGCCATGGCTGCTATGGCTTGTACGCCTCCCGCTTTGAATACTTTTTTTACACCAGCCATGCGTGCTGCGTAAAGGATGGCTGGGTGTATTTTCCCTTTTTGTCCGGGAGGGGAGCAGAGTACGATTTCCTTGCAGCCGGCTATTTGGGCGGGGATGGCAAGCATCAGTACGGTAGAGAAGAGGGGGGCTGTACCGCCAGGTACATATAGTCCTACTTTTTCAATGGCTACAGCTTTTTGCCAGCAGGTCACGCCCGGTGTGGTTTCTATTTTTTTGCTTTCGAAACGCTGGGCTGCATGAAAGGTACGGATGTTGGCTGAAGCTTGCCGGATGGCTTCTTTCAGTTCGGGTGCAATCATGTTTTCTGCTTCTTTAAATTCGGTTTCGTCTACGGCGAGCGATTCAAGTTTTACTTTGTCGAATTGTTCTTCGTATGCGATGATGGCGCGGTCTCCTTCGGTGCGTACTTTATTGATGATGGTGTTTACTGCATCGCGTATGTCTTCGGTATGGAGTGCCGAACGTTTCAGTATCTCTTTCCATTCGGAACGTTCCGGATAACGTATGATGTTCATAAGCGTTTTGAAGTTAAGTGTTTATTAAAAATAATGATGCGCAAAATAAAGATATATGAATGTCCGCATCTTGCCGATTAACTTGTAGGGGCAGGGTTTACCTGCCCGAATACATCCACGCAGGCGCATACGGGCGGGCGACCCCCACCCCTACATTGGCTCATTGCGGATATTCAATTAAAGATATATTACTTTGCCATTTCAGTTATCTTCGTGGACTGCAGCAGTTAACTGAAATGGCTTATGAATCATGCCAGTCAGGAGTTAAAAGGGAGTTAGATGGAGTTATTGCCCACTTGGTGGGCTGGAAGCTAGATGCCAATACCTCTTGCACTGTTTTCAGAAGCAGGACTATTGGCCTTTAACTCCTGAACGAAGTGATAACTCCTATGGAATATAACTACGTTTAACTCCTGATTCGCATGAATATATCTTCGTTTTGAAGGGCGTTTTATAATATCATTTTTTCTATCGGGATAACCAGTATGCCTTGTGCGCCTAGCGCTTTCAGCTTACCGATAATTTCCCAAAAGCATTTTTGGTCGAGTACTGTATGTACACTGCTCCATCCTTCTGTAGCCAGCGGCATGATGGTGGGGCTTTTCACTCCAGGCAATACTTCGATGATTTCCTGCAGTTTGTCGGTAGGGGCATTCATCAGTACATATTTTTTGTCTTCAGCTGCTTTTACGGCTTCGATGCGGAAGAGAAGTTCGTCAAGAATGGTTTTCTTTTCGGGCGAGAGTCCGGGATAACCGATTAGTACGGCTTCGCTTTTCATTACTACTTCCACTTCTTTCAGGTTGTTGCTGATAAGTGTGGAGCCGGAACTGACAATATCGAAGATGGCATCTGCCAGTCCGATACCTGGAGCTATCTCTACAGAGCCGGTTATAACGTGGATGTCTGCCTGGATACCGTTGCGTTCGAGGAAGTTGCGTAGTATCCCCGGGTACGAAGTGGCAATTTTCTTGCCGTTAAACCACGATAGCCCTTGATAATTTTCTTCTTTGTGTATGGCTAGTGAGAGACGGCATTTACTGAATCCGAGACGATAGATGATGTCTGCTTTTTCGTTGCGTTCTACAAATTCGTTTTCGCCTACAATGCCTATGTCTGCCACTCCGCTGGCTATGGTTTGCGGAATGTCATCATCGCGCAGGAATAAAACTTCGACTGGGAAATTGCTGGCTTGGGTGAGCAATGTCCGTTTCGATGTAGAGATTTTAATGTCTGCTTCGGAAAGCAGAGCCATGGTGTCGTCGAATAAACGACCTTTGGATTGTACGGCAATTCTTAGCATGTTATTTCTGTTTTTTAGTTGTTTCAAAAAGCAAAAAGGCTTACCGTATTTACGGCAAGCCTTTTTTATCTTATAATAATCAAATTACACGACCTTCAGCCTACCGTATATTTACGTCAGGTAATGATGGTGGCGATGTGTTGTGTAATTTCTCATATTTGTTCTCTTGTTTTTTTTCTTTCGTTTGCAAATGTAAAGTGTTTGCGTGTAATATCCAAATATTTATCAGGAAAAAAGTTCTTTTACTTTCAACTTTTCCTTTTTGTGGGCGTATTTAGTTCCTATGTTTGTAATGTGCTAGCAAAATAGCATAAAGCCAAGAGAATTATTAAATTTGTAAATGAAAGAAATAACTTAATACCCCCATGACTTTATGCGTAAA
>NZ_NFJG01000076.1:0-20768 GCF_002159755.1 Bacteroides sp. An269 | reverse complement strand
GCTCCTGTTCTTCGTCAGATAGCCCGCTATCTTCCTCATCACAGAAGCGAAAATGCCTCAAAAACTCATCCCAAATCATCGCACGATAAATTCAAAACAGCTTCTGAAATTATCCGTTATTTTACAACTTGTTAATTTACCCTTCCTGTTTGTTAATATGTTTTAAAAATTAAACACTCGTATCTTAAATATATTTGTATTTGGTAATTAATTGCTACATTTACCCCGTTTTGATAGAGGTTCGATAGAGATTAAAAAAGTTCAGTATGAGATTACTAATTGTAAGTATTTGTCTGGTCGTGGCAAGTCTTACCGCATCTGCACAGAATGTGGTGGTAAAGACTAATTTATTATACGACATAACCGCAACAGCAAATCTTGGTATAGAATTTAAAGTGGCTCCGAAATGGACTGTAGACATTTCGGGGAATCTCAATGCATGGACTTTCAGCGATAATAAGAAATGGAAACACTGGGTGCTGCAGCCCGAAGCACGCTATTGGCTGTGCGAACGTTTTAACGGACATTTTGTCGGTGCGCATCTTGTAGGCGGCATCTATAATATGGGAAACTGGAATACAGACTTTACTTTCCTGGGTACCGATTTCGGACAGCTGAAAGAACACCGCTACGAAGGCTGGCTGGTAGGGGCAGGCATAGCCTACGGATACCACTGGATGCTGGGCAGGCATTGGAGTGTGGAGGCTGAGATAGGCATCGGATATGTCTATACTCAGGCAGATAAGTACGAGTGTCCGCGCTGCGGAGAGCAGCTGGAAAACAACAAGCCACACCATTACGTGGGGCCTACCAAGGCGGCTATCAATCTGATTTATGTATTCTAACGGAAGAGGAGACAGCAATCTATGAAACGAAAAGCTTATGACATAATGCCTTATTTATTCTTCGGCAGCCTGTTCCTGTGGCTGGCAATGCCTTTGGCACAGGCGCAGCAGCCTCAAGGCAGTGTGCGGGTCGACAGCATACAGATAAGCCGTGCGCGCGACAGTGTGCGTATCGCTTTCCGCGTCAGCCTCGACAGTTTGGAGGTGCGTTCCAATCGTTCGGTGGTGCTTCAGCCTTTCTTTAAGGGCGAAGGGGGCGACCGTTGGCTGCCCGCCATCGAAGTGATGGGGCGCAAGCGTTACCTCTACTACCTGCGCAACGACTCGCTTACGTATGCCGGTGCTCCTTGCCGCGTGGTGAAGCGCGATAAGGCGGTAGCGCAACGGTTGGATTATCAGACGGCGTTGGCATACGAACCGTGGATGGAAGGAGCTTCCCTTTATTTGGGCGAAGACCAGTGCGGGTGCGGGCAGGTTATCAGTAGGGCACAGCGTCCCTTGGCGGTGGCAGACATTGCTTGGCATCCTGCCTTGGCATACATTGCCCCCCAAGTGGAAACCGTAAAGAGCCGCCGCCTCAGCGGGCAGGCTTACCTCGATTTCCCGGTGAACAAAACCGACATTTATCCCGACTATCGCCGCAATCCGGCAGAGTTGGCTAAGATACGCGCTACCATAGACAGCGTGCAGGGCGATGCCGATGTGCGCATCGTGCAGATGCAAGTCAAGGGATACGCTTCACCCGAAGGCACTTACCGCTCGAACGCACGTTTGGCTCAGGGACGTACCGAGGCGTTGAAGGCTTACATCATCGGGCGTTACGGCTTGGCGGATAGCCTGTTTGTGGTGGCATACGAGCCGGAGAACTGGGAAGGGCTGCGTGCATACGTTGCCCAAAGCACCCTTGCCGACAAGGAAGGCATCTTGCGGATCATCGACAGCGGGGAAGAACCCGACGCCAAGGAACGCCGCTTGCGCAATGCCTATCCGCAGGCATACCGCTCCTTGCTTGCCGATTGCTATCCCGGACTGCGCCGCTCCGATTACCGTATCGACTACGTGATACGAGGTTTCAATGTAGACGAGGCGAAGCAAGTCATCCGCACCCGTCCGCAGAACCTTTCGCTTCAGGAGATGTTTGCCGTAGCACAGACCTACCAGCCCGGAAGCCCCGAATTCATCGAGGTGTTCCAGATAGCGGTGCAATATTATCCCACCGACCCCGTAGCCAACCTCAATGCGGCAAATGCCTTGCTGGAACACGGTTTGGCAGAACAGGCGTTGCCTTACTTGACGAAGGCGGGCGACACGCCGCAGGCAGCCAATGCCCGGGGAGTAGCCATGCGGATGTTGGACCGTTACGCCGAAGCCGAAACCCATTTGCGTAAGGCTGCCGAGGCGGGACTGAAGGAAGCCGAAACAAACCTGAAAGGACTATAAAAATGAAGAATGAAGAATTAAGAATGAAGAATTTAGAGATACGTTTGGTATAAGTTGATGATGAATGAAGAATTAAGAATGCGAGGATTCTTCATTCCTCATTCTTCATTCTTCATTAAAATAAATATTGCTCTTTGACTTATTGGGAAATACGGAAATAAAGTGTAACTTTGCGGTATAGGATGTTTTCACCACAGATTACACGGATTTTTAATTATACTGTGTGCGGGATGTATTTGTGCATTTGGAAATTAAACGCAGAGACGCAAAGGACACGGAGCTAACCGATGCCACTCTCTGTGCTCTTTGCCCTCTCTAAATATAAAGTCTCTGCGCCTTTGCGTCTCTGCGTTTATAAAAAAGCACAAACTTATTTCGCATGGAGTATTAGATAAATGACTTCTGTAGGGGCGTATCGCATACGCCCGGATGCATCCGCACTGTTATTCTTACCCGATTACATCTTTTAGCGGCGGCTCGCTTAGCCTGCCTCTTTATCCCCTCCATACCGCTTCCTGTTTTGTAAGATTAATAATCTTACAGGCGGAAGAATAATAATCTTACAGCCGGAAGATTAATAATCTTACACGCATAAGATTAATAATCTTGTTGCGGAAGGAGGTAGATTACTCTCCGTATTTCCCCATAAGTCAAGGCAAGAGATAGAGAATGCGACAGGGCTTGATAAAAGCCCCGAAAACTGAGATTACTAATTTAATTATATTACGATTATGAAAAAAGTGAAGTATTTAGCGATGTTGCTCGCGGCTGGCATGTTCGCCGCTTGTAGCGACAATTTGGAAGATGCTGGGGCTGGGAATTCTGGCGGAACAACAAGTGATAAAGGTTATATTAGAATAGCCTTAAATTTGCCTACGACTTCAGGTGAGAACTCACGTGCTGCTAATGACGATTTTGAAGATGGTATTGCGGCTGAATATGCTGTAAATAATGCAATCTTAGTTCTTTTTACAGGAACAGCAGAGAGTTCAGCAACATATAGCCAAGCATTTAATTTAACCCCAACATTGGAATCTCAACCAAGTGATAATGTAACAACAAGATACACGACTCAAGCAATTGAAATAAATAAACCTGCTACGGGTAATGTGTATGGCTTGGTTATTTTGAATAATAATGGGTTGTTTCAAGTAACAACAGGAACATCTGGCGCACATGATAAACTACAATGGAAAAAAACAACGAGTGGACAGTTCGAGGATTTTACCGGTGCTCTTTCTCAGTTGAATACAGGAACAGGATATGCAATTTCTGATATTGCTACGCTAGCTAATAGCACAGCTACAACTGGTGGATTTTTTATGACAAATTCACCAAAAGCTAGTGTAAAAGGAAGAGAAACACAAACAAATCAAGATGTTACGACCTTGGTAGAATTGTCTGTTCAAGATAGTGAGGATGATGCAAATGCTGCTGCCCCCGATGAAATATATGTAGAACGTGCAGTTGCAAAAACAACGGTAAAAGTCAAAGCTCAGACAAATACATCTTTAACAATTAGTAGTGGTGATTTTAATGGTGCAACAGTTAATTTTGAAGGTTGGCTATTAAATACAACTAATACCGTAACCTATTTAGTCCGTAATGTATCCGCTTGGAAGACATGGTCTGGATATACAATGCCTACTGGAGCTACTGCAAATAGTGGAAATCGTTTTTTCGGAAATGATGATGAATTTTATCGTGTTTATTGGGCAATAGATCCTAATTACGATACTGCAGCAGGGGCGAATATCCTTCAAACATATAGTAGTGAAGATTATGAGAATTCAACTATTACTTGGGGGACAATAGATAATTCAGCTACGGCAGCAGGTAGTGAGCATCCTCAATATTGTTTAGAGAATACTACAAATGAGACTCAGATGAAAGAAAAAGAGTTGACTGGTGTATTATTTAAAACGACTTTTACCCCAAGTGGTGCAAATGCAGGTGATAATTTCTTTATGCTTGGTAAGACATCAGAAATTTATACAGAAAAAAATTTCTTGAATTTAGTTAATACAATTTTGAATCTTACAAATGATGACGCTTTAACATCTGATGATATTACGGGTAAAGGAGGTACGTATAACACTGCATCTGAAGTAGCTACGTGGCTAGGAATAACAGAAGAACAAGCGACAAAATTGTTGGCTGATTCTCGTTTTAGCGGAGATATTAAATTTTATCAAAATGGAGTTGCTTACTATTATTCAGCATTTATTAAACATTTTGGAGATGATCTTACCCCATATACAAATGGTGCATATACAGCAGCAGATCATTTAGGACGTTATGGTGTCGTTCGTAATAACTGGTATGAATTAACGGTTACTGAAGTAAGTGGCCCTGGGTCGCCAGAAATTCCGGAACCAGATCCAGGAGATACACCTGATGATGAGGAATCTTGGATTCGTTGCGCTATCAATATTCTCTCTTGGGCAAAACGTACTCAAGATGTAGAGCTCTAAAAAACTGATAGAACCATTCTATCATTAAAAACCATTGAACACAGCGACATGAAGCTGCGGTTGAATCAAATAAAAACCTCTGTGCCTTTGTGCCTCTGTGTTCGATGAAAATGTTCAAATAAAGAAACTTTACGCCTCTGTGTTCAATAAAAAACAAAACGAAATGAAAGTGAAACACATCATACGAATGCTGGCTCTCCTTGTGGCAGGAGCGGGACTCACATCCTGCACCGACTGGATGTACGACGACCGCAGCGGATGCGAACACGGCTTATGGCTCAGCTTCAAATACGATTACAACCTGCAGCGTGCCGACCTCATCGACCATGTGGGCAGCATAGGCGTAT
The DNA here is from genome assembly GCF_002159755.1 of Bacteroides sp. An269. NCBI lineage: Bacteria > Pseudomonadati > Bacteroidota > Bacteroidia > Bacteroidales > Bacteroidaceae > Bacteroides > Bacteroides sp. An269. Next base: position 15,662 of record NZ_NFJG01000076.1, on the reverse strand, counting down.
TCGTTTACGACGAAGAAGGGCGTTATGTCACCTCGTTCGTGCAACCCGACATGCATCAGGCAGAACCTTACCGCATGTATTTCGACCTTCCCGAAGGACGCTACCGCTTCATTGCGTTAGCCGACCAGCATGAGTACGAAGACTTAGAGGCTGAGCCGAGTGGCATGTATCTGTCGGAAGCACCACAGCCGGGCGACAGGATGGAAGATTTTTCCGTCATGCTGAAGCACGTACACGTAGGCGATGATTGGGCGATAGTGGACCGTGAAGTGAATCCGCTCGACACCTTGTGGTATGCCATCAGCGAGCAGTCGGTTTATGTCCCTTCCGACCGTTACGCGTATGATACCCTTTCGCTGGTGCGCGACACGAAGTCGATTTCCATCTCGCTCCGTGAGATAGACCATCCGGAACGCATGGATGTGGACGACTATACGTTCTCCATATCCCACCGCAACCTGATAATGAATTGCAATCCGAGCCGTGCCGACATGGTGGCAGACCTTACCGCTTCTGTAGCCGTCTATGCGCCATACATGAAGTGGAACACTTCCGACGACAGTTCTTCGCGCGCCGGAGCCGGACGCACGGCACATGCCGACTTCATGACCGCCCGCCTTTACGACGATGCAGACAACGAAGCAACGCTTACCATCCGTCACCGTGAGTCGGAGCGTACGGTGATAGAAGCCGACCTGTGCAACCTGATCGGCCAGCTTCGTAACTACGACGAGACGCAGCGTTACACCCTGCAAGAGTTTCTCGACCGTGGCTACGACTTCCGCCTCACCTTCTTCCTGAAAGGAGGCGAGTGGCAGTACACCGATGTCTCCATCGGCATCCTTGGCTGGAGCAAGCGCATCCAGAATGTATCATTAGACTAAATCCGACCCTCAACATGAAGCAACCCAGATTGACATACCTGTTCCTCACCTTCTTGCTGGCACTGCTATCCGCCAGCTGCAAGAAAGACTCCCTTCCCGCTCCGGTAGCGGAAGAAGAGCCGGGCAGCGGCGTGTACGTAAGCGTGGTGGTGAATACCGAGGGCGGGAATGCGTCAAGAGTGGGTCAGCCTACGCCGGGGGAAAAGGGAGATGGTGAATGGCCGGGAGAGAGTAATGAAAATGCGGTCCACAACCTTTATCTCTATTTCTTTGACGGAGGAGAAGACGAGAACGGGAAAAGGAAAGGTATCAATGCGGACGGCAACATTTCCATAATAGGTCCTATAGAGTTTACCTTGGGCAATAGCCTTTATGGGGCAGGTACGAGATATTATACCGAACCACGGGAAATAGATGGAATGGAGATAGGCAAGACGTATGACGTGCTGGCGATAACAAACTTGGACGGAGTGAAGATGTCCATGGACTTCAACACGCTGGAGGAGTTGAGGAATGCCGCATCGGCAGAAGCGATAACGCATACCACAGAAGACATGGCGTGGTTTGTGATGTCTTCTGCCAATCCTACATTCGATGCGGAGAAAAGAATTAACTCTGTAAAGATAGAAGGAAACAATAGTATTAATAATCCTGCCACGGTGAATATTGACGTGGAACGGTTGGCGGCACGGATAGATTGCCACGTGAACGAGAGAGGCGAATATGAAGTGGAAGGGGCTGAAGGTGATAAAGTGGTATTGCAGGCACTGGTAACGGTAAACAAATATACCATGAACGACAAGAACTTGGCGACAAAGGGAGACTATGAACGCTCTTATTGGTTCAAGCGGGTATCTGAAGGGACGGAACTGGCAGCAGGTATGACCGTAAACTATCTGGGCGATGAACTGCCCGTTGATGGGACAGGTCCTGCTACCAACTACGTGATAGGCCCCATGACGCTGACTCCTCCGGACATACAAGAAAGAGAGGACGGTCAGCAACCTTATGACCATTCCTTCTATTACAACAAAAACAATATGAGTCATTGGGAGAATAACTGGGTCTCCATAGACAAACTGGAAAGCGAGATTACCTCTGAACAGGATGGCATAACTTTCCACCGTTTGGACTATGTAGAAGAGAATGTCCTTCCAGCCGGGATGCTCACTGACCCTACAAAAAGAGAGTACTACTGTACGGGCGTGATGTTCAAGGCACAATATAAACCAGCCAATATAACAACAGCTGACGGCACATTTTATTGGTATGATAACCAAGCGTTTGCATCTTTAGATGATGTAAAGAAATATAGCAATGCTTTTATTGATATTGATTTAAAAGATGATAATTGTACCGATTACGGTATTACTAAATATACGGACGGCATTTGCTACTATACCTATTGGATACGCCATGCCGATGATGGCGACCCTGATAAGGTCAGCCCGATGGAATACGCCATTGTGCGGAATAACATTTATCAGATAAATGTGACAAGCATTTCAACCATCGGTCCGGTTACTCCGGAAGATAATGTAAATGCTACGATAAAAGCATACGTAGTAAATTGGGACACATCTGTCAAAACCGAAGATGTCGTATGGGGAGACCCTGTTTCTGCTAATTAAAAAGAAAATATGAGAAGTCGTTTATACATAGTATTGATAGGAGTATGGGCAATGCTGTTCCAAGCCTGTTCAAATGATGCTTTGATACAATCGGAAGTGTCCGACACAGAATTGGCAACAGTGAATATCCGTGTCTCCACCCGTGCCAATGGTGGTGCAGATACCAATATGGATGCCAACGAGGGCATCAAAGCCTTACGCGTGATTGTATTAGACGAAAATTGGAAGATTCTGGATAATTGGTATCGGGAGGGTTTAGGAGGCGCGGAAGGCAAAACAGAGGAACAAACCATCACGCTGCAATTACCTCGCACCAAAGTCCGTTTCTTGGCAATAGCCAATGAAAAGAGCATGGGCAGAAGTTTTGACACGGCGAGCTTGATGGAGGACTTCAGTAATGAATACGAGAATAACGGCTTAAAGAATATTTTCAATAGAGCGTGGGATAATGAAACTCCGGCTTTTCCACAGACAGCAGCTACTTTTTCTACATTTTCTGATGTGGAACATACTATTTCTATCAAGACAATAGCAGAGTTTGGCTTGCCCATGACAGGAATAAAAGGAGGTTATGATATACTTACGGGAGCTGGCAGTGGCACGGGAACTGGCGGGCATCATGATTACAATAGCGGGCTTTATATGGACACAAAGGAAGAAAACAGTGCGCCTATAGACTTGACCAATGCCACATCCATAGATATAGAAATTCCTTTAGTCCGTTGCGTGTCCAAAATAGTGGTGAATGTCACCAATGCCATGGCTCAGGATTTGACTATACAGTCCGTCAACTTTGGACGCTTCTTTACAAACAAGGTGTATTATTATGCTCACAGCCCGTTGCATTTGCCGGGAGAAATTAGGCGAACTCGTTTTAATTTTATTTTCAATACCCCTGAATCAGTACCTTCTAATGAGCAAAAAGAAGTTTTTGTAGGGTATATATTTCCAACAGCTATACCTAACATGAGCTCAGACCATTTATATACTATTGCTTTAGGTAGTAATGTAGAAGGAACTAATAGCGAACAGGTATTTTTTAAAAAAGGAGATGCTATTGAGGGCGAAACAACAGATATCCCACGCAATAGCCTGATTACAATTAATTGCACTGTGAATTTACATGAATTGACTGTGATTTCTGATTTGGAATTATGGGTACTGCCTTGGAAGGATGCGGGAGATATGGATGATATCATATTTAATTAAGGTAATGTTATGAAAGGGAAACGATTTTATATATTGACTTTATTTGCTATTCTTCTGTTGTCATGTACAGACGATACGTTTAATGGTCAAAAACACGAATCCGGAGAATTGGTGAAAGTAACCAATTTGGTGTTTTCTGTTGATAAGGCTGATAGTAAGGATATTGCGCTGGCTAGGGCAGATTCTTATTCCGAAGTGAATAGCGTCACTTTGTTTGCTTTTAGTGGCGGACAGCTTGAAAAAACTTTTGATCTTACGTCCAATGACTATGTGCAGACTTCTAATGAAGATGAACGTACAAGAAAGTTTATGATAAATACGTCTCTTACTATAACTACTGGAACTAAGACATTTTATGCCATAGCCAATGGTGCTACGGCAACCTATTGGGAAAATTGTTTGGATGAATTGAAAGGCATAACGGATGAAGATGAATTTAAGTCTCATCTGTTTAATCTCAATGCATATTATAGGACTGAGCATAACTTACCTTTGATTCCAAGTATTCCGTTGATGGGAGGAGAAACGGATAATGTTACAATAACTGCTAATGGCAATGGTGGCGGAACTGCGACAGGTATTATTAAGGTTGTAAGGCCTATGGCTCAAGTAACATTTAATATTCATACAGATTATCGAGATCAACGAACAGGGAGAAGTTGTACATTTACTCCTGAAAACTATTATTTGTATTCGGTAGCATCGCAAAGTCCGGTTATTGCGATGGACGGAAATGATCTGGGAACGCAAAATGATGCTCGTGAATATTACAATGCGCGCGCTTATGCTGTTCCTGCTGCAGTAAATGATGTATCTTCTTTCACCATTTTTGTGCCGGAAAATATTCAAAATGAAATAGCCGGACTGACTTCTTATGAAGACAGGGATAAATGGACCGGTGATAAAGGTGCAGAAAGTGCAGATAAAACATGGACAAATGCTCCCCAGAACAGTACTTACATTGTTATTACCGGACAGTATGTTGAAACGGCAGCCGACGGTAGTTACATTAATCAAGGATCCACCTCTTATACCATCCATTTGGGGGATTTCAGTGGCAGGCAATATGGAAACTTCTCTGTGGAGCGTAATGTGCGTTATACCTATACTATGCGTGTGCAAGGGGTAAATAGTATTATTGTGGAGGCTCAAACAGAAGGTAAGGAAGATCAGCCTGGCGCCGAGGGCGATATTATTGGCAGTGAAACAGCCTCGCAGGTATTCGACTTGGATTGCCATTACGAACAGGCTTATGTGGAATATGATTTGACTGATATAGCCGACCGCTTGAAAGAGCAAGGCGTGACAACTGTTGATGATGAATTGATAGGTAATTCTTTCATTCTGAAGTCCTCAACTCCATTTGCACCTAATACCGGTTATATTGCTCCTTATACTCTGGACCCTAGCGGACAGAACGAAGCACAGAATACAGTGGGGATGGATTACAAATGGATATATTTCTTGTCGCAAGAACAGGAAGATGCCATATCCGTTTATCCAGGGGATGAATGTAAAGACAATGTCTATAAAGGAAAATATCTTCTCAATCCTTACCAACTATGTGTATCTTTAGGCAAGTTAACGGGAAGAATCATAGTAGGCGATAATTGGAACACATTGCAGTCAGTGGCGGAAGACCTTCATATTGAACTTGTCCAAGAATATGATTATGGTGATTCTGAATACCACTATATCGCCCGTTTTACAGCTTTTATTGACGAATACTGCTATGAAACCAACCCAGTGACCAGTCAACCTGTAACCTGGGCAGATTTTACGAACAAGAACGACCGCACCATGCTGATTGCAAGCCATATCTATAACGAGGGCGACGGAAACAGCACGTATGCCACAGCGCGTACCGCCTTTATCCAACGCTCTATCCAGACTTTTTACAACAGCGATATGGCAAATAGTATTGATGCAATGGGCGTGGAAACTTATTGTGAAAACCGGCCTATTTCTCTAGGTTTTAGTATAAACGATCATTATCAAGATGCGGGCGATCCGGATAATGCCAACAATGGCAGGGAGAATATGTTGCAGTTGACCGATTGCCTAAGTATGGATTGGAGCAAAGTCCTTTCTGTATATCAGGATGGCTATTCTCCAGATGAAAATTATACTTACAATGGCTATTTTGCCTCAACTTCTTCCAATTGGAGAACGCATAAAATTGATAAGCCATTGAATACTTCACAATCTTATTACATCCATAACCCTTACGTTAGTCCGGCTTATTATGCATGCCTTTCGCGTAATCGTGATTTGAATGGTAATGGGAAGATTGACGATAATGAAGTCCGGTGGTACTTACCGGCATGTAATCAATATTTGCGTATGAACATCGGTACTGATGCCATGTCGGAAGCCTCCCGATTGTTCTTGGGAAACAGGGCTGATATCACTTCTGGTTATCCTCAGGATTTTTACGATGAAGGTTCTATATACTATACAAGTACCAACACAACCTCGGTTAAACAAATACTGTGGGCTGCAGAAATTGGTGCCTATGGAGATTATAACGGCGAAAGAAGCGGTTTGGTGCGTTGTGTACGTAATCTGCCAAATGGAGATTTCCAAGCAGATAACGTAGGAGATGAGGCGCTAGGTAAGTCTTCTTATACGCTTAAACAGAAAAATAGTGGGTCGCAGAATTACATTTTTGATTTCTCTGATTGGTTGGATCAGGATATTTATCGCGAGCCATTTTATGGATCATATCCTTCCCATACAGAAGACGAAGATGGCAACCGGTTGCCATCCGGTTTTGTTGTAGCAAGGTATAGTGTAGGTGAACAAGGTGGACGTCGCAAAGCTACGGATTATGCAGATTATAAAAGTAATATTTGGAATAGACAAGACGCGAATAACAATCCATGTGCCAATTATTCAGAAGATGGTGGAGCTTATGAATGGCGCGTGCCAAACTTGCGGGAAATGATGGCTATGTCCACCCAGGCAGAACTTTTAGGGCTTATGGAAGTCAGTAGATTGACTAATTATGTAAATGAGAATGTCAGCCGCTATTTTATCATTGCTACAGATTTCTCCGGTCGGGGTAATGAGCGTGAAGGATTTGTCTTTCAAATTCAGCGTCATAATACAAATGGATCTTATCCTGAAAAAACGGGATTTATTACAACCGAAAGCGAAAATGACTATATTTATGTCCGTTGCGTCCGCGATATGACTGAAGAGGATTTGAATGGTGCCAGCGAAGTTAATCAATAAGCCATTAAACACAAAATAACTTCTTATTCCTCCGCACAAAGCAAACAATGAAGCTTCGTGCGGAGGAATAAATGTTTTATTTCCCGGCAGCTGTATCCGGAATGCTTCATTGCATTAGGCATTGGCATTCATGTTGTCAAAAATAATGTTTTAGAAATCGTTGTTCTTCTGTTTTTTTAGTAAATTTGCAGGTGGACTAAAATGATAGCAGTGATATGGAAAAAACGTATTGGTTATCCTACGATTTAGGTATAGGAGGAAATTATGAGAAATTATACGGTTGGCTTGATGACCACAAGGCAAAACCGTGTGGAGACAGTGTGGCTTACTTTCAATATTCTTATAATCAAGGTGAGAATCCCGATGAGGTGTTGAAAAAAGATTTGCTGGGAGCATTGGATTTGAAAGCAGGCAACAAATTGTATATCATCAGGAAAAATGATGATACAGGTAAAATTATGGGGACATTTATTTACGGTAAACGGAATGCTGCGCCTTGGGAAGGTTACGGAAGCCATACCGAAGAAGAAGTTGACCAATGAAAAGCGTTATCGTTGATACGTGCATTTGGTATGCATTAGTAGATTCACTTATCTGAACAAGCGTGGAAAAGTAAAATTGATAACTGATGATAAATATCGTGAGGATGCTTTAAACGCTGTTCAATCGGGACTGAAAAGGGGCAAGCATTATAGTTTGGTCGATATGGTTATCAGATTGATGATGCAAGACAAAAGTTTGGGCAGAGTCTCTGTTATGACGTTTAACGTAAAGGATTTTATCGGATCAGAAACGGGCGTTGAGATTGTTGACCCTCGTGAATTGTAACAAAATACCTTCAGGATATTTCACTTCGTCCGTCATGGCTTGACTGTAAGGAAGAAATCTGCCGCTTATGATATGGATGTACTTTAAATGATGAAGCAAACAATGAAGACCTTTATTGCCAACCCTTTTTACGATTGCATATTCAGCCACATGATGGAAGACGAATGTGTGGCGAAGCTGTTTATTTCCGCTTTGTTGCAAAAGGAAGTGCTTTCGGTGAAAATACGGCGGCATAAACGGGACGGGAAGCATAATAAAGTCTTCATTCCTTTGTTATTCCGCATTGATTTGCTTGTTACGGTAAATGGGATGGATAGTCAAATTGTAGTAAAGTTGCGGAAAACATGGCGGGCTACGAAAACCACCCATTTGCGTCAATACCTGGCCGCACAATACTTAAATGAGGATGTTTTGGAAAGGGAAGAAAATCGCTTCGGCTTACCCGTAGTGGATGTTTACATTCTATGCCATAAGTTAGGGGAATTGACCAATCCGGTGGTTTATGTACAGCGTCATATTTTAGACTATAGCACCAACCTGATATCGGATGGTGTATCGGATAAATTTATCGAAAACTTACCTTACGATAGCATTATCGTGCAAAGTCCTTATCTGAGCGGACATGCGTACAGTCGGTTAGAGCGCATATTGAGCGTGTTCAATCAGGAATATTGCATGAAAGGCAATGAACATGTGCTCGAACTCGAAGAAGACCTTTTCCCCCCGGACGAACAGCTATTATTGAATCGTTTGCTTCGAGTTGCGGCAGACCCGGACTTTTGCCATGCCATGGATATGGAAGATGAACTTCTTTCGGAGATAGAAGAACGGGATACGAAGATCATGTTGCTGGACAAAATGATAGAAGAACGAAAACAAATGCTGAAAATCAATCAAACGTTCGATTCAGCCATTTGTTTGCTTTATACAAATAACATGTCGGTAGCGGACATAGCGGCGCAACTATCTATCCGTGAGGACGAAGTGACGGATGCCCTGAAGCGTAAAGGCTTGAAATGAAGTTTCCGTGCGGAGAGATTCCGCTTTTATTTCCTGCCAGCCTCATTTTTGTTGCTTCATTGCGTCCGGCATAACAAATCTTGTAAAGTGTTGATTTCATTGAAAATCTGCAATTGATTTATTGGTAATTTGATGTTTTATTTGTAAGTTTGCAAAAGGATGATTAAGGATAAAGCTTATATATAAAAGCATAGGATATGGCAAATAGTTACGAGCAAATAATCAAAGACATAAATGAACATCTGCAAAAAAGCGGACGAAGTTATTATTCTGATTTCTACATTGGCATATCAAATGATGCCCGGAACAGATTGTTTAAAGAACATCATGTGAAAGAAAATTCATGGTGGATTTATCGTACAGCTGATTCTTCGGACGTAGCCCGTGAAGTGGAAAAGTATTACTTAGAATTGGGAATGCGAGGCAATGCAGGTGGCGGAGACGCTTCGGCTACTATGGTTTATTGTTATGCTGTCACTCCAACAACTACAGAATAAAATGGATAAATACGTTCAAACTCGGAATAGGTTTGTTGTCTTTCTTGATATTATGGGATTTAAGGATAGGGTAGCAAGAAATTCAGCGGAAACTTTGTATGATGAATTGACAGAGTTTAATAAAGACATTACGAACATTATTAATGAAGTCCAGCAAATAAAAATGGGTGAATTGCCGAAGGATAATAGTTCGGGAAATGGAGTGATAAAAAGTGAAACCGAAAACAATGGAATCATGTTAGCACAATTTTCTGATAGCATCGTTTTATTCAGCCAAAATGATTCAAAAGAAGATTTGTTGGTGATTTGTGACGTTGCGGCTAAAATAATAAAAACGGCTATTCATCGCAATCACCCTATTCCGTTGAAAGGGGCTTTAGCAGAAGGCATAATTACGTGTGATATGTCAAAGCAATTGTTCTTCGGACAAGCGTTGATTGATGCGTATCTGCTGGAAGAAAATGTACAATATTATGGTATTGTGGTACATCATACAGCCGAACAATCGATTTTAGATTCAAAATCTGACTTATTCCACAATGTAAAAGTGCCTCTTAAAAGTGGGAATATCGAACATTATGAAGTGGTTTGGTATAAGGATTATGTGGATGAAGCAAGAAAAGGTTTGGAAAGAATTCGTTTAAGTGTTTCTGATTCTCCACGAAAATACATAGACAACACGAAAATGATTATAAATACTTTTATAGCCAATCAAAAATGAATTACAGAACATCCGTGTGATTTTTTATATTGAACACAGAGGTACAGAGAAATAAACATAAGAGAGCAAGGTCATAGAGCCCAAACATTTCTCTGTAAGCTTGTCTTCTCAGAAATAAAACTCCGTGCCTCTGTGTCTCTGCGTTCCATTCCATTTTCCACAAACAGATTATGATATGGATACTGCTACATATATATTAATAGGAGTGCTTTGTCTGGCTGTCCTCTATTTTGTCTGGCTGGTATATCTGATATGCAAGATTCGGTCGGGACGTGCCGCTTCACGGGCAGAATCACGGCAGGCAAGGTATCTTGCCGTTTCGGCGGGTACAGATACGGAGGGAAAAAGCAAAGAAGCTGTTACGGTTTCGGTAGAAACCACTCATTTTTATGCCCCTGACGGAACAGAAATCGATGCTTCACAATACGAGCCATTCGTTGTATCGGGAAACTCTATGAGCCTTTGTGGGATATATGACAAGGATTTATTGCTCGTTGCAAAAGGATTCGAGAGCAGCCAATTGACAGATTTGCCTAAAATTGCAGTTATCAAACGGCGTAATGCCAAGCCCGATGAAATCCAATACAAAGTGCGCCGTGCATGGAAAACGTGTCTGATAACGGATGATTTGCAAGCTGTCATAAGGGAAGTGCTGGCTTCTGCCGCTTTCAAGAAATTGCAAGCAGCGGAAGAATGTCCCGATAAAGACGTGTTGATAACCGATTTCTTTGAAACCCGTCTGAAAAGCTACAAGACATATTATCCGGATTGCGATAGGGAACAATCGGATTTTCACCGGATTGTCATTTCTACAACGCTGCATACAGACATAAACGAAGTGCGTTTCTCCATCCATCCGCTGAAAGATGTTAAGGGGATTGTGGCATATTCGTTTACAGTGCCGCTTCCTTCCGCATAAGACAAACCACCGCAATGGGAAGCATAATGAATATAAGTAGATGTTGAGAATTAGTTTATATAATGTGTCAGCTCAGAAACGCTGATTATTTTAATTTACGATTTGACAATTTATTATCTACTATTTGAGCATTATAGTAGAACAAAATTGGTTTGCGAAAAAATCTTGATGTATTGTCATCCTTCGCTAATGCTCCCTTAGATGACAATAGCTTTGGGAAATCCCCGTCATAATCGAATGGAGTTTCCATTGGAAATGGGCACTCAGCATGACAAATGATTTTTCGCATTTTATTTCTATTGACTATATAATATAGTCTGGAGAATCGGGACATACGAAACGTACGGACATAAAAAAAGGAGTACCGCTGTACTCCAACCTTTGTTAACCTTAAATCTAATACTATGAAAAACACATTGCAAAGGTACGGACTTCTGGGAAATATGCAAGCATTAGGGTTATAAAAATGTGTTTTATAACATGCTTTAAGAAACGTACCTTCTTATTCAAAAGTCTTTAACAGATTAAGGCATCAGCTTACGCCAAGCTCTTTCCGTGCCACATCGAGTGCTTCGTTGATGTTGCTGCAGATGTTTTCCTTGCCCAGCAAAGTATAGAAGCCCGACCGTTCCAATACGTCGTGCACTTGCGGATTGACACCCGAAAGGATGATGTGGATGTTTTCCTTTTGTGACATCTCGCATAGGGTAGTCAGGTTGTGTATGCCCGTAGAGTCGATGAAAGGCACTTTGCGCATGCGGATGATGCGTATCTGCGGGCGGTCGCCCAGCCGTGCCATGATTTCTTCAAATTTGGTGGCGATGCCGAAGAAGTAAGGTCCGTTTATTTCGTACACTTCCACGCCTTCGGGGATAACCAGGTGTTCTTCGTGCGTTTCCACGTCCGATTCCTTGTTGGGGTCGATTTCATCGGTGATGACCGATATCTGCGTGGTCTCCATCACTCGTTTCATAAACGATACACAGGCGATGACCAGCCCCACTTCGATAGCCACGGTCAGGTCGAATATCACGGTGAGGAAGAAGGTGATAAGCAATACGGTGACATCGGATTTCGGGTTTTTCAGCAGCCCTTTGAATACTCTCCAGCCACTCATGTTATAGGATACTACTACCAGCACGCCGGCAAGGCACGCCATCGGGATGAACTTGGCGAGCGGCATCAGGAATATCAGGATGAGCAGAAGCACGATGGCATGAACGATACCGGCTATCGGCGAGCGGCCTCCGTTGTTGATATTGGTCATGGTGCGGGCAATGGCTCCCGTGGCAGGAATGCCGCCGAAGATGGGTGAGATAATGTTGGCAATGCCCTGTGCCACCAGTTCGGTGTTTGAGTCATGATGGTCTCCGATGACTCCGTCGGCTACGGTGGCGGAGAGTAAAGACTCTATTGCCCCCAGCACGGCAATGGTTATCGCTACGGGGAAAAGGTTCTTCACCGCTTCCCAGTCGAGCGAAGGTACGGTAGCTTCGGGTAATTGTGACTGGATGCTGAAGCGGTCGCCGATGGTGTCGATGCTGGTCACACCTCCGTACATCTTCATCAGGTATACCGCTACGGTCACAAGGATAATCGCTACCAGCGAGCCGGGAATCTTTTTCGAGAACTTGGGCGTGAGCGCGATAATCAGGATGCTGGCTATGCTGACCGCTACGTTCCACCAGTTGACGGTATCGAAATGACGTGCATAGAGTATCCATTTGCCGATAAAGTCGCCCGGCACCTTCTCACCTCCGAATTGCAGGCCGAATACATCAGCTATCTGTGTGGTGAAGATGGTCAGGGCGATACCGCTTGTGAAACCGATGATGATGGGGTAGGGAATGAACTTGATGATGGTGCCCAGCCGGAACATTCCTAATATAATAAGGAGTATGCCCGCCATTAAGGTCGCTATCATCAGGCCTTCCAGTCCGTATTGCTGGATAATGCCGTAGATGATAACGATAAAGGCTCCCGTAGGTCCGCCTATCTGTACTTTGCTCCCGCCCAAAAGCGAGATGATGAATCCCGCTACGATAGCGGTGATGATGCCTTTTTCGGGACTTACTCCCGAAGCGATGCCAAAAGCAATGGCAAGCGGAAGGGCTACGATGCCTACGATGATGCCTGCCATCAGGTCGGTAGAGAAGTCCGACCGGGTGTAGTTCCGAAGCGTATCTACCAGCTTCGGCTTAAACTGAAATGTCTTCATATACCTATTGAAATAATTAAAATAATAAAAAAGAAGTGCAAAAGTATATATTTATCCGAACATAAACGACTACATTCCCGTTAATCTTTCAAGAAAAGGCAAGAAAGTCTTAATAGAACATAAAAGATTGATTGTAATGATTACAAATTTGAATAAAAATACTATCTTTGTAATGTTGAAAAGAAAACAATGTCTAACCACTAAATAACTAACGATTATGGGAAAAAGTATTAAAGGAACAAGAACAGAGAAGAATCTGGGTATTTCATTTGCTGGCGAATCACAGGCAAGAATGCGTTACACTTACTTTGCAAGTGCGGCAAAGAAAGAAGGATATGAACAAATTGCCGCTATCTTTACCGAAACTGCAGACCAGGAGAAAGAACATGCCAAGCGGATGTTTAAATGGCTGGAAGGCGGAATGGTGGAAATCACAGCCAGCTATCCTTCGGGTGTCATCGGAACTACGCTGGAAAACCTGAAGGCTGCTGCAGCAGGCGAGAACGAGGAATGGTCGCTGGACTATCCGAAGTTTGCTGATATTGCCGATGAAGAAGGATTTCCTGCTATCGCCAAGATGTACCGTGAAATAGCTGTTGCCGAAAAGGGGCACGAAGAAAGATATCTTGCACTGGCAAAGAATGTAGAAGAAGGTAAGGTGTTCAAGAAAGATACCGAAGTGGTATGGCAATGCCGTAATTGCGGATACCTGTATGTAGGTACGGAAGCTCCCGAAACTTGTCCGGCTTGCTTGCATCCACAAGCTTACTTTGAAGTGCAGAAAACGAATTATTAAGCCTTGCTTGACAGCTCGGTAATTCATCACAGGGGACACAGGGATACAGGGGTATTTCTGTGTCCCTTGCGGTTTAAAATACCTACTTTCAGGTATTGACAAAACAGATGAAAGTTTGCAATTTTGCGGACATAGAAAATAACTTTTAAAATCAATAAATGTATGAAAATCAAATCAATCATAGGTCGTGAAGTACTCGACTCGCGTGGCAATCCTACCGTAGAAGTGGATGTAATGCTGGAATCTGGTATAATGGGACGTGCTTCGGTTCCGTCTGGGGCTTCTACAGGCGAGCACGAAGCGTTGGAACTTCGCGATAAAGATCCGAAACGCTATGGCGGTAAGGGTGTATTGAAGGCTGTAGAGAATATCAATACGGTCATAGCTCCGGCTTTGACGGGCTGGTCTGTACTGGAACAGCGTGCCATCGACCGGAAAATGTTGGAACTGGACGGCACCAAGACAAAATCGAATTTGGGTGCCAATGCCATTTTGGGCGTTTCGCTTGCCGTGGCAAAAGCTGCTGCAAATTACCTGCACATTCCTCTCTATCGCTATATCGGAGGGGTAAATACGTATGTAATGCCGGTTCCGATGATGAACATCATCAATGGCGGTTCGCATAGCGATGCCCCGATTGCATTCCAAGAGTTTATGATTCGTCCGGTAGGTGCTTCTTCGTTCCGTGAAGGCTTGCGTATGGGTGCAGAAGTATTCCACGCCTTAAAGAAGGTTTTGCACGACCGTGGACTGAGTACGGCGGTAGGTGATGAAGGAGGTTTTGCTCCGACATTGAATGGTACGGAAGACGCACTTGACTCCATCCTTGCCGCTATCCGGGCAGCAGGCTACGAACCAGGCAAGGATGTAAAAATCGGTATGGACTGTGCGTCATCTGAGTTTTATAAGGATGGAGTATACGATTACACCATTTTCGAAGGGGAAAAAGGAAAGAAACGTACATCGGATGAACAAATCGCTTATCTGGAAGAACTGATTGACAAGTATCCGATTGATTCTATCGAAGACGGTATGAGTGAAAACGACTGGGAAGGCTGGCAGAAACTGACGGCACGTATCGGCGGACGTTGCCAGCTGGTAGGCGATGACCTGTTCGTAACCAATGTAGAATTCCTTTCGAAAGGAATCGCTATGGGATGTGCTAATTCCATATTGATAAAGGTAAACCAGATAGGCTCACTTAGCGAAACGCTGGATGCTATCGAGATGGCACACCGCCATGGTTATACTACGGTTACATCCCATCGTTCGGGTGAAACCGAAGATGCCACCATAGCCGATATAGCTGTAGCAACGAATAGCGGACAAATCAAGACCGGTTCGCTGAGCCGTTCGGACCGTATGGCGAAATACAACCAGTTGCTCCGTATCGAAGAAGAATTGGGTGACTTGGCAGTATACGGATATAAGCGTATTAAATGAAAAAAATCACTTGAAGCTTGTTATAAAGGGGAGATTTCAGCTGAAATTCTCCCCTTTTTCTCCTAAAATGAAGAAAAAATGAAAAAAAACAGGGAAATGTATTGCAGGTTTAAAAAATAGTTGTACCTTTGCAACCGCAATCGAGAGAGATAGCAACGAAAGAAAAACAAAATGGTGCGTTAGTTCAGTTGGTTAGAATACATGCCTGTCACGCATGGGGTCACGGGTTCGAGTCCCGTACGCACCGCAATAAACATTG
>NZ_NFJG01000075.1:0-20864 GCF_002159755.1 Bacteroides sp. An269 | reverse complement strand
GAAAGGTACGACCCAAGCTCTCATGACACACAGAAGTCTTCAGACTTTTCATGAAAATCGCAAAAAAACTGTCGTGTCATGAGAGGATAAAAGAGTTGCGGAAATGAGGCATATGTTGCATGATTTTCAAGAAAGGTTGTACGATATGAATACTAGTGATGAAACTATTTGTGAGCAAGGCATTCAAATTATAGAGTGGATTGAAAAATTAATTAAAGAAGCAGAGAATGAGCTGAAGAAATATGAAAATACTGATAGTTGAAGACAATATGATACTCTGTGGCTTGATTGAAAAATGGCTGCAAAAGGCTGGTTATGATGTATTGACGGCCATAGATGAACCTGGCGCACGTTGTATCCTAAAAAGAAATGAAGTAAATATGGTATTAGGAGACGTACGTCTGCCGGAAGGTGACGGTATCAGCCTTCTGGAATGGATGATGCGCTCTAAGATGGAAGTTCCATTTATTGTCATGACAGATTATGCCTGTATCACGGATGCAGTCCGTGCTATCAAACTCGGCGCTAAGGATTATTTGCAAAAGCCTGTTCATCAAGAGCAACTGATAGAATTAGTGCATAGTATGCTTAAGCAGCCTGTTATTGTACGTAAAGAGCGTTCTTTTGTAGAACGTACCAGCGAAGCTGCCAGAAAAGCCGCTTCACTTGCCCGTCGAGTGGCTCCTTCGGATCTTTCTGTTATGATACTTGGTCCGAGTGGAAGCGGTAAAGAGGTGATAGCCCAGATGATTCACCGTTATAGTGACAGGCGTGACAAACCCTTTGTTGCCGTCAATTGTGGAAGCATACCTAACGATTTACAGGCTTCTGAATTTTTTGGTGCGGTCAAAGGTGCTTTTACAGGAGCCGTTTCAGACAGAAAAGGACATTTTGAAACAGCCAATGGAGGAACTTTATTTCTGGATGAAGTCGGCAATATGCCGTATTCCATGCAGATTCTTCTCCTGCGTGTTCTTCAGGAGAAGGAATTTAATCCTGTGGGAAGTGATAAAGTGAAACGCACGGATGTACGTATCATTTCTGCCACCAATGAAGATATGAGAAAGGCTGTGCAGGAAGGTCGTTTTCGTGAGGATTTGTATTATCGCCTTGCAGAACTCGAAATTGTTCAACCGCCATTAAAAGATTGCAAAGATGATATTCTTCCGCTTGCCGAATTTTTCAGGAAAGAACATTCCGGTAGAATACGTGTCAAGAATGAGGGATTTACTGAAGAAGCGAAATCATGTATGTTGGGATATGACTGGCCGGGTAATGTACGGGAATTGAACGCAAAAATCAAACGTGCAGTAATTGTTGCAGATAATGCATTATTGGATGTCTGTGATTTGGGATTGGAAAATATAGATTGTAATGACAATCCGGATATTCGTATCATTCAGGAAAAGGAAAGGATACGAAATCTGCTTGATAAAAATCATGGTAATGTCAGCAAGACAGCAGCGGAACTCAGTTGCAGTCGTACAGCCCTGTACAAGAAAATGAAGAAACTTGATCTGAAGTAATCTTTATTCTTTAAGGCGGTATACCAGTCTGCATATATTGTTTCGGAATGTTTTGGACTCACGCAAAGTCCATTGTCCGAATTGAATCTTTCCGGTTATGTTTTTCCCGCTTTTGTATGATATTGGAAGCAAGTAAATGACCAGTTCATCTGCGAGTCGGAAGAGAAATACTCCACCAGCATATTCGGCACTTTTTTCGTCCTGTACTTTCATAAAAAAGGTACAGTTATTGTCTCGTCTCTCTTTTGCATCCATCAAATCAAGCATACCGTAATGCGGATACATGTTGAATGTAGCCCGCTCTTCCCAATAAGGGAAACCGTTCCCGTCTGTCCTGAGCCATTCCATCAGTTCCTCATTTTTATTCGGTAGAAATCCGTCCAATGTGACGGGCATAATAATCTGTACTTTTGCCATACCTCTATCTGTAAAAAAGCATGAAACCCATGTAGTTTCAGGTAGAGGCTCTGGTAAAGCCCAAACGATAACTTGCATGGGCTCACGCTATAGGGTATAGCATAAGCCTCACGCAATAGTCATCGTTTTTTGAAATTTACCAGATTCCTACCTGAGACTTCTTGCGACTTATGTATATAATCAGCGGAAAACATCCCGTAATCCGCCGTTATGTTCTATTTCAAGTTCAAAGATAAGGAATGTTCCCTGAAAATCAAATTGATTCAGGATTTATTTGTCATTCTGTATCTATTCAGCTTTTCTTTTCTCCTCTTCTGCACTTTCTATTCCTAACCGTTCACATAGTTCCGGATCGTTCTTGATACGTTCCATTTCATCGTTGATGATAGCCTGGGCATCCGCCTTTATCTGGTCATAATTACGCTGTATCTGCTGGAGCATGATGTCATTCCCTTCACTGTCCTTGAACGTGTTGATAACCGGGATTTTTTTATAAGCCTTTTCTTCCGCACTTACTTTGGCATGATCCACGATAATTTCCGCATGGAAAATCTTCTGGTCTATTTTCTCACCGAAATTATCCGACACGGAACCAACAAACGTACCCTGTGATAGGTTGGAAATCTTTGATGCTGGAATCAGTGAATCAAGTTGGGTGTTAATCGATGTAGAGACATCCTGACGGTTGATAGATATGGACTGCCGTTTCTGTAAAATCTTACCGAAGCGTTCGGAAAGTGTCTTGGCCGTTTCACCGACTACCTGACCACTGAATATGTTGCCGACTGTATTTTGAATCACCTTGCTCTCCTTTTCACCGTAGTCACGATTAAGCTGGCTGAAGTCCTGAAATCCCAAACAGACCGCCACCTTGTTGGAACGTGCCGTTGCAATCAGGTTGTCTAGTCCTCGGAAATAGATGGTTGGAAGCTCATCTATAATGACCGTGCTTTTAAGTTGCCCTTTCTTGTTTATCAGTTTGACGATTCTGGAATTATACAGTCCGAGCGCAGCGGAATAGATGTTCTGGCGGTCCGGATTATTGCCCACACAAAGGATTTTAGGCTCTTTCGGATTATTGATATCCAGAGAAAAATCATTGCCTGTCATGACCCAGTACAGCTGTGGAGAAATCATTCTGGTAAGCGGAATTTTCGCGGAAGCTATCTGGCCTTGCAACTGATCCTGTGCCCCACCTTTCCATGCATCCATGAAAGGGGAGAGGTAATTCTCTAACTCAGGATAGGATGTCAGGATGGTAAACAAATCAGAGTAAGGTTTATTCAGCAGTTCCACGGCATGAGGAAAACTGCAATAGATACCGTTTTTGTATATTTTCAAATACCAGATTATAGCTGCCAGCAGGATAATCGGAGACTCTACAAAGAAGTCACCCTGTTTTTCAATCCAGGTTTTGTTCAAATTTAACATGATGGTATAGCTTGCTTCGTATGCGTCAGAGATGTCTGTCATGAACTCCGGATTGATGGGATTGCAGCGGTGTGAGCGGTGCGGATCATCGAAGTTGATGACGTAAAAATGCGGCTTTACCTTGTATTTGTCCATATTGTGCAATAAGGTATTGTAGGCAATGGTGGAAAGGTCATCAAATTTATAATCATAGATATAGACACTGAAACCTTTGGATATCATCTGTTTGATGTAGTTGTTTACCACTGCATATGATTTACCGGATCCCGGTGTTCCCAATACGATGGTCGCGCGGAAAGGATTGACCACGTTGATCCAGCCGTCGTTGAGCTTGCCGCCATACTGGAATCTGGTGGGTAGATTGACCGAATATTCATTCTCCATCAGCCTTGTTTCCTGCATGAAGGATTCGTTTTCCATATTGAATACGTCCTCCATAAGGTTATACCTGTAAAGTCTGCTGATCCACAGTCCTGACATGAGCAGGCATAGATAACCGGCTGCGAGTGTCACTACATACAGGGCAGTAATCGCTTCGTGCGGAAAAGGCATGTCAAGCAGCCACCAGTTCATGAAAAACAGAACCGCCCCGGCAGTAAGTACCGCCCATATACGCTGCCATGTAATCTTCTCACCCTTGACTCCGATAGTACCCATACAGGATATGGCCAGCAGAAGAACTGCCATCAGTTTTGTCCATAGGATACAGCCGAATATACCGGTTGTCCTGTCAAAGTTCATCAGTATCCGGTCTATGACATCCAGATTTAGATGCCAGGCACTCATACTGGGATAGCAGTACACATAAACGTGGACTACCAGAATAAAAATACTGACTGCCCTGCCGAATTCCATAATCTTGGCAAGGGCTCTCAAATCGTCTTCCTGTTGCATAATAATGTATATGATTGTGGGGGAATCCGTTGTTCCCTCTGTTGTTGACTCATATTGATTGATCAGATACCGCGTGATTTGCGCTTCTGCGGTTTCTTTTTCCGTTTCATGCGGCGACGGAACGCTTCTTCCTCGTAATCGACTGCCGGATTTGCCTCAAAGGAGAAAATGCCTGCCGCCTGTTCAAGCGCACTGTTTTCTTCCATACGGTGACCGTACCGTTTCCAAAGTTCCTCCGGACCGGACTGTTGTCTGTCCTGCCAGGGTATTCCTTCCCACCAGTTGACAAGGCCGTTGAATACGTTGGCGGAAAACTCCTTTCCCATACGTGAACCGTTGAATGCCTCACGCCGTTCATGGTCTATGAATGTGACACCGTAGATACGTCCGGTATCGTTCCTTCGGAATACCACATCAATGTGCTCCTGTTTCAGCAGTTCCCTGAATTCCTGTTCCGATTTTGCGTTACGCATGGCCCATACGACCTTGCCGGATATGGCAGGAGCCCATCTGCCTTCCTTGAAGTCCTGTGTATGCCGTAACATACGTTCGGACAGTCCTGTATTTCCGAAACGCTTGCCGAACCTTGCACTTTTTATTGGAGAGCAGACCACTTTCCCTCTGTCGTCTGTAACCGAATAGATGATACCCGTATAGGGTGTTCCCATGTAATCGCCCCGTACCTGTTGGGCTTCAATGTTCAGTGTGGAAAGCAGTGCGGAATACTCTCCGAAAGTCTGGAAACGGTAGCTTTCCAGTACAGCCTTCAGCGTGTTTCCAATCTGATGGCGTATATCCCCCTGTGAGACATCCACTTTTTTCAGTTCCGCTTTCGGATTCCGTCTTTCCGTATCCGCACTATTACGCAGTCCGAATTCCTGTTCCAGTTCCCGGCAGGCTGTCATTGAACGGCGGTGTTCATAGGAGTCATTGATTTTCCTTCCTTCATCGTCAATGCATACACTCACGATATGTACGTGCGTGTTGCAGGTATCCCCATGTCTGTACACCATGAACGGCTGGTCACCATATCCCATTTTCTGCATGTATTTTTCTGCTAGTTCCGCCAGCCTGTCATTGTCCAGCCTGTCTTCAGGTGCCGGACTGAGGGCGATATGCAGGACTGGCTTGTCTGTCCTCCTGTTTGCCGTCAGATGGTTTTCAAATGAAAGGAGAGCCAGACGTATGTCCTCGCTCGGTAGTCCCGGGCGGTCGGAAATCATCCGGTGTCCTGACAGGATTTCCGCCGTCCCTTGAAATACCTTTTCATGGTTATAGGACAGTGCTCCGTAAAGGCTTGCCCCGTGACTTATCTTTGCAACCATTTCTGTTCATATTCTTTGGTTAATGCCATAATCTGCTTGTTGAGCAATATCAGTTCCAGGGTAGCCTTTTCAAGTTTGTAAAGCAAGGACATCGCCCTTTTGTCCCCGAAATTTTTCTGTACGGCCCTTACGACCTGATTGTAATTGTTGCCTATTGCCTGAAACTGTCTGTAAAATTCCCCGAGCCGGATGTAATAGTCCATGGAAACCTTATCCACCTTGATTACCTTCAGTTGTTCTGAAAAGATTGATTTCTTGATAAAGATTGTCCTGTCCCTTGCTCCGGATTCCAGAAACAGTTTCTCAAATTTGCTTTTTTCCTGCGCGTTCAGACGGAAGCTGTACTTGTAGTCCGCCGGATCAGTTTTCGGCTTTCTGCCTGTCCTTTTAGCCTGTTTTTTCTCCATGCTTTTTTGCTTTTGGGTTGTTTTGCTTTCTCCGTCAGATTTTCCGACTTTGGAGGAAAATCCCCCGACCGTGAGGGAGGGCAAGTTGGTCTTTGTCGGGCAGAATACTTTCTGTCGGACAAAGACACAACTTGCTCTGTTCGTTTGAACAGAGAATCCACCTCCGGCGGATTGCTGCGCGACGTGAGCGGCGTGTTGCTGTCCGTCGGAAGATGTTCCAAGCCGTTCATCGGTTCTGACTTTGCAAAATTATAGCCGTGTAAACAGTTGTGAAATAGTGGATTGTATGACATATAACGACGCCTGATGACATCTGATGTCATGGTATCAGTTACATATTACCTGTATGATTGAAAGACCTTATTTTTGACATAGATTTTATTGTAACAAAGTGTTGCGATAATAAGATGTGATTGTAAGGAAACCATGTTATAACATGGCAATGATGTATTGAAATATTGATATGATAACATAACAACATAAGGAAATAACAACATAATGTTATAACAATACGTGAATATGTTTGTGTAGTATTATGTTCTTGTAATGTCCTCTCATTATAATCCTATCATATAATGTCAGTAGATTAATGCTTTAATGTAAAAATGCATTGTTGCTATGCTGTGTCATTATAGGGAAATAATGACATAAGGATACATTCGTGTGATACTGTATAATCATAAGAATGCAATATCTGAAAATGAATCTGAATATTAACCCCAAAACAAAGAAAGTATGAACAAGCGTCCGATTCTTGTCGCCTTCAGTAATCAGAAAGGCGGTGTGGGCAAGTCCACGGTAACAGTAGTACTTGCCAGTTATTTTAATTATGTAAGAGGTCTGAAAGTTGCTGTTGTTGACTGTGACTATCCCCAGTTCAGTCTGGAAAAACTAAGGGGAAGAGATTTGAAGAACATTGAAAAAAGCGAGTATCATCAGCGACTTTTCTGCCGCCAGTTTGAAGAGGGCTCCCGTAAGGCTTATCCAATTGTCACTTCTACTCCAGAAGCAGCCGCAGAGATTCCAGGCAAATTGGAAGGTGACTATGACCTGATATTCTTCGATCTTCCCGGAACGGTGAATTCCCGTGGTGTATTCGAGTCCGTCATGAACATGGATTTTATCTTTACTCCCATTGTAAAGGACCGTATGGTCATGCAGAGCAGCCTTTCCTTTGTATCGACCGTTCAGGATTTTATCGGACAGCATCCGGAAGCTCCCCTGAAGGACATACGTTTATTCTGGAATCGTATGGACAGCCGTACTTCAAAAGAACTGTATGTAATGTATAATGCAATAGTGCTCCGTATGGGGTTGAAGGTCTTTGAAACCGTACTTCCGGATCTTGAACGCTTCAACAAGGAAATGACACCTTCTTCCAGACAGCATTTCCGCTGCACCCTTCTTCCTCCTTCCGAATCGTTATTGAAAGACAGCCGCCTTGAAGCGTTTGCTCAGGAGATGGAACGTATCATATTTCCGGGATAAGAACTATGGCAAAGAAAAGAGAAATATTCAAAGTGGATGAGGATGTCCTAAAGGACATGATGGCCAGTGAATCTATCTCCTGTGGCAAGTCTGGGGGCGATGTCGGTGGAAATGTTGTTTTTGCTGCAGAAAAAGGGAAAAATGTGCCGGAAGTAGAGAAACTGGAACTGGAAAAGTCCCGCAAAACGATACGTGCTGACCCTGGATTAGAAAAGAAGGTGGAGATGTATAGGGAATTGTTTTTGGACAAAAGAAGGTCGGTACACCGGAAACAAACCTATATCAGCTATGATATGTATTGCAAGCTGGCACGTATCCTTCCTCTTTTAAGTGATGACATGAGTGTGCCTGCTTTTTTAGATAATGTGCTGACACACCATCTTGAGACTTACAGTAAAGAGCTCGGCGAGCTGTTTCGCCGTAAAACCCAAGAACCATTCTGATATGGAAGAACTAATATACCTCTGTGTACGAATTGTCTGTATAAGTTATTTGTTGTACAGCGTGTATGGCTGGAGAAAACATATTGAAATTATTTGTACTTTGCTTTATGCGAAACCTGTTTCACAAAAGGAGAGGGAAGAAGCTGCCGGAACGGAATCTGCGGTTTCAGATGCAGAAGTGATGGGAAGTACCCGTTATGTCTTTTTGGACGAGAATGCCGGAAAGACTGCCGCTCCCTTCATGAGCCAGCCACTTGAAAGGAATTTTATCGGTGAAGAGGAGGATGTGCAGCAGGAAGATGTGGAATGCAACCTTCAGCTGGAAAAGATGAAACTCCTGCAGGAAGTCCAGGAAGACCTTGATGCGGAGTCTCCCGAAGTGGAATCCGTATCACCTGTTCTGTCCAGCAGGGACATGGAAGTACTCGGCGAATATCTGACACATCAGGGTGAAGCCGACCATGAGAAGGCCATGCAAGCAGCCCGTGTCCTGTTCTCCATCAGGCAGACCAGCCTGATTGACGTGTTCCTTTCCAATATGGAGAATTCCGCGATTGTAGAGGAACTGATAGACAGGTATCTTGATGAGGACGGCAATCCCAGACCGCTTAAAGTAAAGGATGGGAATGAACCGTCTGACGAGTGGCGGAAATATATCTGACACCGATATATTCAGGCATCCCGGAAATCTTTTCGGGATGCTTTTTTTATGTCTGTAAGGCTTCCTGAATGACATCTGATGACATCTGGTGACACCTGATGACAGTGTTGTATCACAGCGGTTTAAGCCTTATATATTTGCAGTCGAATTCAAAATTTATGTCAAACCCCAAAATGATTCGACAATGAAGAGAAGAATCCTATTTTCAGTATTGTGTGTGCTGGCAGCGGCAGGTGCCTTCGCACAGGGACAGGGTCTTGCCGGCATCAATGAGGCTACCAGCCTTATGACTTCGTATTTTGATCCGGCCACCAAATTGTGTTATGCCATCGGAGCGGTACTCGGTCTGGTCGGCGGTATCAAGACGTATGGCAAGTTCAGCAGCGGCGATCCGGATACGTCCAAGACTGCGGCAAGCTGGTTCTTCGCCTGCATCTTCCTGATTGTGGCCGCCACCATTCTCCGTTCCTTCTTCCTGTAAGCCATGGATTACCGTATCAACAAAGGAGCAGGCCGTCCGATTGAGTTCAAGGGCTTGAAATCACAGTACCTGTTCTTTTTTGCCGGAGGTCTTATATCGGTCTTTCTTGCGGTGGTTGTCCTGTATATGGCCGGTGTCAGCCAGCTGGTATGCCTGTCTTTCGGAGCAGTATCCGGTTCCCTGGCCGTATTGCTGACCTTCCGCATGAATGCCCGCTACGGTGAGCACGGGCTGATGAAGATGCTGGCCGAGAAACGCCATCCGTGCTATCTGTCAGCCCGTCGCAGAATATTCAGAGCATTAACCAAAAAGAAGAGAAAGAAATGAGAAGTGTATTGAAGGCCTGTGATCTGGAAGACAGATTCCCGATTTTGGCCGTGGAAAACAACTGCATCGTAAGCAAGGATGCGGACATTACGGTAGCCTTCGAGGTCGAGCTGCCTGAACTGTACACGGTGACGGCGGCGGAATATGAAGCCATTCACGGTACCTGGGTAAAGGCCATGAAGGTGCTTCCAAATTATTCTGTCGTGTACAAGCAGGACTGGTTCGTCAAGGAAAACTACCGGAGCGAAGGAGACGGGACGGAAAGTTTCCTGTCCCGCAGGTATGAGCGTCATTTCAACGAACGCCCGTATCTCAGACACCGCTGCTTCCTGTATCTGACAAAGACCACACGCGAACGTGCCCGTCGCCGCAGTGATTTCAGTACCCTGTGCCGCGGCTATATCCTTCCCAAGGAAATCACGGACTGGGATTCGGTCGTGAAATTCCTGGAGGCGGTGGAGCAGTTCGAGCGTATCATGAACGATTCGGGGCATGTCAGGATGAAGCGTCTCAGAACGGAAGAGGTGGTCGGAACGGAAGAATGTCCCGGGCTGATTGAAAGATACCTGACTCTCGGTATGGAGGACACGCACCCCGTATTACAGGACATCTGCCTTGATCCGGAACGTATGCGCATCGGTGACAAACGTCTTTGCCTGCATGTGCTTTCCGATACGGAAGACCTTCCCGGCAGTGTGGGCACGGACATGCGCTATGAGCGCTTGTCCACGGACCGTAGCGACTGCCGTCTTTCGTTTGCGGCTCCGGTGGGACTCCTGCTTTCATGCAACCATGTCTATTCGCAGTACGTGTTCATCGATGATGCGCAGGAAATCCTGCAACGCATGGAAAAGACTTCACGCAACATGCTGTCCCTGTCGAAATACAGCCGCAGCAATGCCGTGAACTATGAATGGGCAGAAATGTATCTTGACGAGGCGCATACGAAAGGGCTTGTTCCGGTACGGTGCCACTGTAACGTACTGGCCTGGGCGGAAGACGAGGAAGAGTTAAGGCGTATCAAGAACGATACCGGTAGCCAGCTTGCTCTGATGGGATGCGTACCCCATTACAACACGATAGATACTCCGGTGCTGTACTGGTCTGGTATTCCAGGCAATGCGGGCGATTTCCCGGCTGAGGAAAGTTTCTATACCTTTCTGGAACAGGCTGTCTGCCTGTTTGCTTCGGAAACGAATTACCGCAGTTCACCCAGCCCGTTCGGTATCCGTATGACGGACAGGCAGAGCGGCGTACCGCTTCATCTGGACATCAGTGACCTGCCTATGCGCAAGGGAATCATCACCAACCGCAACAAGTTCATACTCGGTCCTTCCGGCAGCGGTAAATCCTTCTTTACGAACCACCTTGTCCGCCAGTATTATGAACAGGGTACCCATATCCTGCTGGTGGATACCGGAAACAGCTATCAGGGACTTTGCAGCCTGATTCATGACCGGACACATGGCGAGGACGGTATCTATATCACCTATGAGGAGGACAATCCCATCGCCTTTAATCCGTTCTATACGGATTCCGGGGAATTTGACGTGGAAAAGCGTGAAAGCATCAAGACACTGATACTCACACTCTGGAAACGTGAGGATGAAGCCCCAAGGCGTTCGGAAGAAGTGGCCCTTTCTGGAGCGGTGAACGCTTACATTCGCAGGATAACGGAAAACAGGGATGTCAGACCCGATTTCAACGGATTCTACGAGTTTGTGCGTGATGACTACCGCCGGATGATTGAGGAGAAGAAAGTCCGTGAGAAGGATTTTGACATCGACGGTTTCCTGAACGTACTGGAACCGTTCTACCGTGGCGGTGATTATGATTTCCTGCTTAATTCGGACAAGGAACTGGATCTTACCAACAAGCGCTTTATCGTATTCGAGCTGGACAATATCAGCGGAAACAAGGTGCTTCTGCCCGTGGTCACGCTGATAATCATGGAAACCTTCATCGCCAAGATGCGCCGTTTGAAAGGCATCCGCAAGATGATACTCATTGAGGAATGCTGGAAAGCCCTGATGTCTGCCAATATGAGTGAGTACATAAAGTATTTATTTAAGACCGTCAGAAAATATTTTGGTGAGGCCGTGGTGGTCACCCAGGAAGTGGATGACATCATCAGTTCCCCTGTCGTAAAGGAAGCTATCATCAACAACAGTGACTGCAAGATTCTTCTTGACCAGCGGAAATACATGAACAAGTTCGACCATATCCAGCGGCTTCTCGGACTGACCGACAAGGAACGCGGACAGATCCTGTCCATTAACCAGGCCAACCATCCCGGACGTTTCTACCGTGAGGTCTGGATCGGTCTTGGCGGTACCCACTCGGCCGTGTATGCCACGGAAGTCAGCGATGAGGAATATGCCGTATATACCACGGAAGAGTCGGAAAAGCTGGAACTGCAGAAGCTGGCCAAGGAACTGGGCGGAAATCTGGAACTGGCCGTGAAACGCATTGCGGAAATGAGAAGGGAAAGGAAAAGGTCAAACGGTAAAGCATGACGGTTATGAATGACAGTTTTGAATCGGATGAAAGAAAGCGTAAGGAGACAATCGAATGTCTCTACTGGTCCCTGATGAACGGATGGGACATACCGAAAGATATCCGTGAACATTACGGATTTTCAGAAGACTATGAGCTGTATCACCGGCTTGAAAGTATGGAACCGGAAGATTATAGGGAAAGAAGGCTCAGAGGCGAGATACCTGATGCCGTAGAGGTCGATGTAAGACTGACACATACTGTGGAGAAGGTTTTCGAGCGGCTTTGTTCCCCTCCTCCTGTACAGTATCTCGACAAACTGTACGGGGAACTGGAAAAGCTGGGAGGTTTCATAGCCAACCCGAAGAATATTGACAGTCCTTTCATTAATTCCGGTTTTCTCATGAAATACGGCATTGACCGGAATTCCCCGGATGAAATCAGACGGCAACAGGCAGAAAAGGCCTATAAGGAACTTTATGCCAGGTTTGAAACCATGGTTGGTCTGAAGTCCCCAAACAAAAAGGACGACAATGCTATCCGCAAGGAATGCCGGAAGCCAGTCTGCAAAAACAGGCTGGCCGGAAGAGTCAGCATCCCGGTCAGTCCGAAGCCAAAGAGACGCAAGATGGGACTTTGAGAGATTCAGTAAAACAAGAACAACATCATTAAAAAAACAAGACATGAAAAACAGACAGTTGTACAGACTGGCCGCCTGCCTGATCGGGGCGGCATCACTGCTGCTGCAGAGCTGCAGTGAGAGCAGGTTCAAGGACTGTGACCGCCTGTGCGGTTCATGGAGCAGTGTGGAAGGCAAGCCCGATGTCCTTATATATAAGGAAGGGGACGCCTACAAGGTGACGGTCTTCGCCCGCAGCGGAAAGACACGGAAGCTGAAGCCGGAAACCTATCTGCTGGTGGAAGAAAACGGTAACCTGTTCATCAATACCGGCTACCGCATAGACATCGCCTACAATGAGGCGGCTGACGTATTGACCTTTTCTCCGAACGGTGACTATGTAAGGAAGGAGGTACGTCCATGAGAAAAAGACTGCTGCTGCTTTGTGCAGGAACCTTTTTTCTTGCCGGACAGATACGGGCACAGTGGGTGGTGACCGATCCGGGAAACCTTGCCCAGAGTATCATCAACATGTCGGACAATATTGTGCATACCTCTTCAACTGCGACAAGTACCGCCCAGAATTTTGCGGAGACGGTGAAGATATACCAGCAGTACAAGAAATACTATGATGCCCTGAAGTCCGTCAACAATCTGGTGAAGGATGCCCGTAAGGTCAGTGAGATTATCCTGATGGTCGGTGACGTGTCGGAAATCTACGTGACCAATTTCCAAAAGATGCTGGGTGACGAGAACTTTTCTCCCGAAGAGCTGGATGCCATCGCTTTCGGTTATACCAAACTTCTGGAAGAGAGCAACGGGGTGTTGCAGGACCTCAAGCAGGTAATCAATGTCAGCACCCTTTCCATGACCGACAAGGACCGTATGGACGTGGTGGATGACTGTTATGCCAGTATGCGTCGTTACCGCAATCTCGTGAATTACTATACGAACAGGAATATAGCCGTGAGTTTTCTGCGTGCCCGCAAGAAGAGTGACCTTGACCGTGTCCTGAAGCTCTATGGCAATGACACCTCCAAATACTGGTAGCCTATGGTATTGTTATCCGTGGATTTCTCAAATCTCCATACCATTCTGGAGAGCCTTTACAATGAAATGATGCCCCTTTGTGAGGATATGCTGGATGTGGCCAAGGGACTTGCCGGACTCGGTGCCCTGTTCTATGTGGCCGTCCGTGTCTGGCATTCGCTTGCCCGTGCCGAACCGATAGACGTGTATCCGCTTCTGCGTCCGTTTGCGATAGGCATCTGCATCATGCTTTTCCCGACCCTGGTACTCGGAACGATGAATACGGTGCTGAGTCCGATTGTGCAGGGAACCCACAAGATGCTTGAGGGGCAGACGATGGACATGCAGCAGTACCGTGAGCAGAAGGACAGGCTGGAACGTGAAGCCATGCTCCGTAATCCGGAAACGGCCTATCTGGTCAGCGATGAGGAGTTTGACCGTCAGCTGGACGAGCTCGGATGGTCGCCCGATGCCATGGCAACCCGCATGGGCATGTATATGGAAGTGGGCATGTACAATCTGGAAAAGAATATCCGTGACGCCTTCCGCAGTCTGCTGGAACTGCTTTTTGCCGCGGCATCCCTGCTTATAGATACGGTAAGGACCTTTTTTCTGGTTGTATTGTCCATCCTTGGTCCCATTGCCTTTGCCTTCAGCGTGTGGGACGGTTTCCAGTCCACGCTCAGCCAGTGGTTCACACGTTACATTTCCGTCTATCTGTGGCTTCCCGTGAGTGACCTTTTCAGCTGTATGCTGGCCAAGATTCAGGTACTTATGCTGCAGAACGACATCCTGGAGCTCCAGAACAATCCGAACTATTCGCTGGACAACTCCAATTCGGTATATGTGATCTTCATGCTGATAGGTATCATCGGATATTTTACCGTGCCGACCGTGGCCGGATGGATTGTGCAGGCAGGTGGTGCCGGAAACTACAACCGAAACATCAACCGTACCGCGACCAAGGCTGGAGGATTTGCAGCCGGTGCCGCAGGTTCCGGACTGGGAAATATCGGAGGGCGTCTGCGTGGAAAATAAACAGAACAGGAACATAAAAATCATGAAAACAGATGGAATTCAAATCACTGACCAATATTGAAAGCAGTTTCAGACGGATACGCCTGATGCTTGCGGTCTTTGTCGGATGCTGCACGCTTGTGACCGTCTTTGCCCTATGGAACTCATACCGCTTTGCGGAGAAACAGCGTGAGAAAATTTATGTACTCGATGGCGGCAAGTCACTGATGCTTGCCCTTTCGCAGGATCTTTCACAGAACCGTCCGGCTGAAGCCAGGGAGCATGTAAGAAGGTTCCATGAGCTCTTTTTCGGGCTGTCGCCACAGAAGGATGCCATTGAGCACAATATCAACCGTGCCTTGCAGCTGGCGGACAAAAGCGCCTATCATTACTATGTGGATTTTGCCGAGAAAGGATATTACAACCGTCTCATTTCCGGTAATATCAACCAGGTGGTACGGGTGGACAGTGTGGCCTGCGACTTTTCCGGATACCCCTACAAGGCCAGGACGTATGCCCGCCAGATGATTATCCGTGAGAGTAATGTGACGGAACGTTCGCTGGTGACTGACTGCCAGCTTCAGAACACGTCCCGTTCCGATGATAACCCCAACGGCTTTATCATCGAACATCTGACCATACTGGAAAATAAGGACATAAGGAGCGTAGAGCGATGAAAAGGAACCTGACGAGACAGGCGGACCTTCAACTCAGGAGGTTCTGCCACAGACTTACCGTGAAACAGCGCAAGGCCGTTCTCTGGATACTGTTTGTCCCGTTTACCGCCGCATGTGTCTATACGGCATGCAGACCGTTTATAGGCAGTAATAATCGGGAGTCCGGAATGGAATTTATGGAAAAGGATTCATTCCGTATGGAGTTCATTCAATCTATTGTAAGAAATGGAGAAAGAAAAAGTCAAGAAAGTAATGGAACGGCTGATGAAACCGTTCAGGCTCCGGTCCTCAAAGGACAGGAAGCCGCTGAGTGAGGAACAGAAACGCAAACGCGCCGGATTTGTGGTGTATCCGCTGATGTTCCTGCTGTGTCTGGGAAGTTTCTATCTGATATTTTCACCTTCCGGGCAGGAACGGGAGCGGCAGGATAAAGGACAGGGATTCAACACGGAAATCCCTTCTCCCGAGGACAGCCGCCTGGAAGGAAACAAGAAGGATGCCTATGAAAAGGCTCTGATGGAACAGGAAAGCAGGAAAAGGAAGACATTCTTTGAAGCTGCGGAGTCCATGTTTGCCAAAGAGGAACGGAAAGACAGTGTCCGTCTTCCCGATAACATTCCACCGGAGAGGCAAACAAACACGGAAACGGAAACAGAAAAAGGCAATGCCGGACCGGTCAGTTCCTCGGCCGGAGCCTACCGTGAGATGAACCGTACGCTGGGAAGCATCTATGAACCGCGGACCGATCCGGAAAAGGAAAGGCTTCAGGAAAGGATTGAGGAACTGGAGCGTATGCAGCAACAGCAGCAGAAACAGGAGCCACTGTCAGGCATGGAGGAAAAGATGGCCCTGATGGAAAAATCCTACGAACTGGCCGCCAAATACAATAACCGTCAGGCTGTGGAGACTCCTTCTCCCGTCAGAAAAGCGGAGGACAAAAAAGCCATGCCGGTGAAACAGGTCCACAATGAGGTGGTATCCTCGCTTTCCAGACCCATGAGCGACGAAGAGTTCATATCCGCCTTTTCGGGAGAACGCAATGCCGGTTTCAATACGGCTGTCGGCCGGAAGACCGTAACGGAAGGCAATACCATTGCTGCCTGTGTACACGAAACACAGACCGTATCCGACGGACAGGCCTTGCGCCTGCGGCTTACCGAGCCCATGTCCGTTGCCGGACGTTTCATACCGAAAGGGACTGTACTGGTAGGTGGCACACGCATACAGGGTGAACGGCTGGAAATCATGGTCAATGCCGTGGAATACAAGGGAACTATCCTGCCGGTGGAGCTGGAAGTCTATGATCTGGACGGACAGCAGGGAATCCTGGTGCCGGGTTCACTGGAATATGACGCTGCCAGAGAGATTGCAGCCAACATGGGAACCTCGATGAACAGCAGTATCAACATTTCCACCGATGCCGGGGCGCAGATTGCCTCCGATCTGGGAAAAGGTGTGATACAGGGCGTTTCCCAGTACATATCCAAACGGATGCGTACGGTAAAGATTACTTTGAAGGCCGGACACCGGGTACTGCTTCATTCACCGGAGAAATGAAATACAGTAAACTATGAAAGAAAAGACAACCATTAAACAAAAGCATATGAAGAAGATTCTGATGATGTTTGCCCTTTTACTGGGCGTATCGGCTGCCTGGGCGCAGCAGAGTAGCGGTGATTATTATGAGGAGCTGACCCGCAAGATCGGTTTCAGCCAGATGATTCCGCCGCACGGACTGGAAATAACGTATGACAAGACTGTCCATGTCATTTTCTCGGCTCCGGTCAAGTATGTGGATCTCGGTTCTACAAACCTGATAGCCGGCAAGGCCGACGGTGCCGAGAATGTAATCCGAGTAAAGGCCACGACACGCAATTTCAGGGAGGAGACCAATATGTCTGTAATAACCGAAGACGGGAACTTCTATACCTTCAACGTGAAGTATGCCGACGAGCCGCTGCTGCTGAATGTGGAGATGTGTGATTTCATCCATGACGGAGAATCGGTGAACCGTCCCAACAATGCCATGGAAATCTATCTGACCGAACTGGATAACGAGTCACCCCGTCTGGTACGTCTTATCATGAAATCCGTGTTTGAGAATGACAAACGCCGTATCCGTCATATCGGCTGCAAGCGTTTCGGTATCCAGTATCTGCTCAAAGGACTGTACACCCATAATGACCTGCTTTATTTCCATACCCAGGTAAAGAACTCCTCGAATGTTCCCTTTGACGTGGATTTCATTACATTCAAGGTGGTGGACAAAAAGGTGATGAAGCGTACGGCCATGCAGGAGCAGGTGATTTATCCGCTGCGTGCCTATAATTATGTGACACGTGTAAACGGCAGGGATTCGGAATGCACGGTATTTGCCCTTCCTAAGTTTACGATACCGGACGATAAGAAACTGGTCGTGGAGATGTATGAGAAACAGGGCGGCCGTCACCAGAGTTTTGAGGTGGTCAACGAAGACCTGGTGCGTGCGGAAACCATCAACGAACTGAAGGTACGATGAGAACGAAAGTATTGTATATGCTGGCATTGCTGCTTGTCCTTTCCGTAGGGCAGGCAGACGCCCAGCGGATTCTGCCAAGGATGCAGGGTGTGGAAATGCGTGGAGGTATGGCTTCCGATAACGGATACTATATGGGAATGACACTTTCAAGTTATGCCAAAGGCAGGAACAAATGGGTATATGGAGCAGAATACCTGCATATGAAACACGGTTACCGTCATGTGACCATCCCTTCGGCGCAGTTTACGGCAGAAGGCGGATATTACCTGAATTTCCTTTCCGATGCGGGAAAAGTGTTCTTCCTCAATCTGGGAGGATCGGCACTGGCCGGATATGAGACGGTAAACTGGTCCGATAAAAAGCTCTATGACGGGGCCACCCTGAAAAACGGCGATGCCTTTGTGTACGGCTGTGCCCTGACGCTGGAGATAGAACTGTACCTTGCCGACCGTGTGGCATTGACGGCTTCCTTGCGTGAGCGTTTCCTGTGGGGCGGAAGTCTCGGACATTGCCATACCCAATATGGAATCGGCATTCGTTTTATGATAAATTAGCGGGTTATGGAACTGGAACAGATTAGACGGATTTCCCTTGTCGGTTTTCTTGAAGATCTGGGGCATATGCCTGTATCCCGTAAAGGAAATGATGTCTGGTTCAGATCCCCTTTCAGAAATGAGAGAACCGCATCCTTCAAGGTGGATACGCAGCGGAATGTCTGGTTTGATTTTGGCCTCGGAAAGGGAGGTGACATCTTCCATCTTGCCGGAGAACTGACCGGAAGTACCGGTTTCATGGAACAGCTGGAGTTCCTTTCAGGGAAATCCGGCATCCTTCCCCTCCGGCCTTTACAGGAACGTAAGAAGATACCCCGCGTTTCCGGATTCGAGGACGTGAAAGTGACGGAACTGAATCATGAGGCTTTGAAAGCTTATCTGAAAGAGAGAGGCATTGATCCGGCCATAGCTGGGAGATTCTGCAAGGAAGTGGCATATGGAATACGGGGCAAACGGTATTTTGCCATAGGCTTCATGAACCGGAGCGGCGGTTATGAACTCCGTAACCCGATGTTCAAGGGATGCATTTCTCCCAAGGACATTTCCTGTGTGTCCCTGTCCGGAAAGAAACAGGATAGGTGCTGCGTGTTTGAAGGGTTTGTGGATTTCCTTTCGGCATTGGTATTGCGGACTGTGACAGATGAGGATTGCCTGATGCTGAACTCTGTATCCAATCTGGAACGGTCGTATGCCGTACTGGAGGGTTACGGCAAAATCCGGTGCTTTCTTGACCGTGACAGGGCCGGGATTACCGCACTGGAGACTTTGAACATACATTTCGGGAATAAGGTTACGGACTGTTCCGGTCTGTATGATGGATTTAAGGACTTGAATGAATATCTGACAAAAACAAAGGAAAACAAATGAAGACAGAAAAGAATATAAGAAAAGGACTTGGGCTGGCAGGCAAGATTGCCATGTTCTGCATAAGTCTGGTCAGTTTTATACTGACTTCGTGCGAATCCGAGCTGGAAATCCAGCAGAGTTATCCGTTTACCGTGGAAACAATGCCGGTTCCCAAGGAACTGAACAGGAATGAGACGGCGGAAATACGGTGTGAACTCAAAAGTGAGGGCGATTTTGACGGTACGGTCTATACGATCCGTTATTTCCAGTATGACGGGGAAGGTTCCCTGAAACTGGACAACGGTCTTGAATTCAAGCCGAATGACCGTTATCTGCTGGAGGACCGGAAGTTCAGGCTGTATTATACTTCACTATGTGACGAGGCACAGAACTTCATTGTCGTTGTCGAGGACAATTGGGGAAACATGACGGAAATGGAATTTGACTTCAACAATGCAGGTGATGAAGAGACGGATGCCGTGGAAGATTCTTTGTCAGTTCAGGAAGGAGGTGCCCTATAATAACCGTTAGACTTCTAATGTCAGTACTGCCATTGGTGGTACTGGCCATGACGGTAACTTCCCTGCGTGCACAGGGGAATTTGGAAGACTCACGTTGGGAAACGGCTGTCAGGTGTATCAAGAAATATGAAGGATGGCATGGTCCGGAACATCATCCGTATGTTGCATACGGTCACCGTATCAGAAAAGGTGAAAAGTTTCCCGCCAGGCTGACAGAAAGTGAGGGAGACAGTATTCTGAGAAAAGACCTGAAGGAAATGTGTGCGTTGTTCCGTCATCTGGGAAAGGATTCGCTTTTGGTTGCATGTCTGGCATACCAGGTGGGACCATATAGGTTGCTCGGTTATGGCAGGATGCCCAAAAGCACGTTGATAAGGAAACTGGAAGCCGGTAACCGGGATATTTATGCGGACTTCATACGATATTGTTACTATAAGGGAAAGAAAATTCCGTCAATTGAAAGGAGAAGAAAAGAAGAATACAGATTACTGTTTATGCCATAGAAAACAAGACAGCCGTGAATTTATCATAATTCACGGCTGTCTTGTTATAATATCCTGTCTAAAAAAAGTGACAGGGGATAAATGAACCGATTATACTGTTTCAGAGCATCCATATCCAGCTTCATGTTTTTGTAAGGATTTGAATCGTCTGTATAGAAATAGATGTCTGTTGTCTGGTTACCATTTTTTATAATTTTCCCGTTCAATGGTATCGTGTCCACATCCTCGAACTTTTCAAGGGGAAGGCCTTCAATAGAACCGGTTTCCTGTTTGCCGAGACTATTTGTATAGTGATTGAACAGTACAAATCCTTTTCGGGCATAATCAATGTGAATGCCGTATGGACGGTTGCGGTAAAAGTTTTCTCTGGCTTTTTCCTGATAATTTTCTATCATGATAGTATATTGTCTTGCATTGTTGTTTACCTTTGATATCTTTGTCTGCAAAGTTATTAAAAATTGATATAGTTGACTAATTTGATTGAACAATGTTTGTTTTAATAATATTGGAATATTTTTTATTTCCTAAAAATACAAACTATTGCTTTTACATGCATTGTTGTTTTATTAATCTTTTTATTCAAGTTTCGCAAGTTAATAGATAACCTTCTTCTTGGGATATAAAAGAGGCACAGGGATTTCCGCATATCGCAGAAAATGAGTAATTTTATAGTTGCAAATCAAA